>JAXDHW010000163.1:0-14144 GCA_034664365.1 Thermoleophilaceae bacterium | reverse complement strand
CCGGTCACCTTCCCGTCGATGCGCACCGGCCCGTCGACGATCACGATGTCGCCGGCGGTTCGGTCCTTGGGCACGTCCACCGACCCGCTGATCACGACCTGGTCCTTGCGCTCCCCACCCGCCGCCCAGGCGACCGCCGGCACGGCGAGCACCGTCAACACCACGGCGAGGAGCACACGCAGCCTCATGGCGGTACACACTACGCCCCGAATGAGGACGATCGCAACGATCGGGGTCTACGGGTTCAGCGCCGACGCGTTCCTGGCCACGCTCCGCGGCGCGGGCGTGCGGCAGCTGCTCGACGTGCGGCAGCGCCGCGGCGTGCGCGGTAGCGAGTACGCATGGGCGAACTCGCGACGGCTTCAGGGCGCCCTCGCGGAGGCCGGGATCGAATACCGGCACCACCCCGAGCTCGCTCCAACGACCGAGCTGCGCCACCTCCAGTACGCGGAGGACGCGCGCCGCGGCGAGGGCAAGCGCTCGCGCTCGCGGCTCGCCCCGGAGTACGTCGAGCGCTACAGGCGCGAGATCCTCGACCAGGCCGAGCTCGAGCCGGTTGCGGACGCTCTGCCGCGCGACGGCATGGCGGCACTGCTGTGCGTCGAGCGTGACCCGGAGGCGTGCCACCGGTCGCTCATAGCCGAGCGGCTGTCAGCCGAGCACGGCGTGGATGTGGTGGACCTTCGACCCGGATCCGGCTAGCGGATCGAGTCGTAGACCTTGAACATCGGCATGTACATCGAGACGACGATGAAGCCGACGATCCCACCCACCACGATGATCATGATGGGCTCGAGGATGGAGGTCAGCGCCTTCAGGCCGGCGGCCACCTCGTCCTCGTAGAAGTCCGCGATCTTCGAGAGCATCGCCTCGAGCGCGCCGGTCTCCTCGCCGACGGCGATCATCTGCGTGACCATCGTCGGGAAGGCGGACGGCTCCGAGCGCATCGGCGTGGTCAGCGACCCGCCCGCGCGGACGGACTCGCCCACCGCCAGCATGGCCTTCTCGATGACCTTGTTGCCGGAGGTCTTGCCGGTGATCTCGATCGCCTGGAGCATCGGCACGCCGGCGCCGATCAGCGCCGAGTAGGTGCGCGAGAAGCGAGCCAGGCAGACCTTCTGAACCAGGTCGCCGATCTTCCACGGGATCTTGAGCTTGAAGCGGTCCCACTGCTCCTTGCCGCGGGTCGAGCGCTTCCACTTCTTGAAGCCGTAGACGACCCCGAAGATGATCAGCATCATCAGATACCACTGACCCGTCACGAAGTGCGAGAACATGACGGTGACCTTGGTGATCGGGGGAAGGCTCCCGTGGAACTGCTTGAAGACCTTCTCGAAGACCGGCACCAGGAAGGTGACGAGCGCGAGCAGGACGGTGATCGCGAAGCCCGCGATCAGGATCGGGTACATCATCGCCGCCTTCACCTGGCGGCGCAGCGAGTCGTCCTTCTCGAGCTGGTCGGCGACGCGATCGAGCGTCTCCTCCAGGATTCCTCCAACCTCACCGGCGGCGACCATGGCGATGTAGAGCTCGTTGAAGATGTCGCCGTGGCGGCCCAGCGCGTCTGACAGCGCGATGCCGGCCTCCACGTCCATGCGGACCTGCGTGATGGCCTCGCGGAACTTGTCGCTGCGGGCCTGCTCCTCGAGCACGTAGAGCGCCCGGAGGAGCGACATGCCGGACGAGATCATCGTCGAGAGCTGGCGGGTGGCGATCGTCAGCTCCTGGGCCTTGACCTTCTTGAAGCGGCCCATGTACTCACCGATGTCGGTGGTCTTCTGCTCCTCGATGTCGAGGACGATCAGGCCCTTGGCCCGAAGCTGTGAGGCGACGGTCTGCTTGTCGTCACCGTCGAGCTCGCCGCGCGTGGGAACGCCCGCGAGATCGACTGCCTTGAAGGCGAAGGTGGCCACGAGCTACCCCGCCTTCGCCCCGCTGCCGGCGGGCACCTGCCCGGGCGCGCCGTTCATGCCGCGGTCCATCCCACCGACGCCGGTCTGGCCCATCAGGCGCTTGAGCTCGTCCGGCGTGGACGAGCGGCGCTCGGCCGTCGACTGGCTGATCTTGCCGCGGCGGACCAGGTCGACGAGCGAGGCGTCCATCGACTGCATGCCGTGGGCGGCGCCGGTCTGAAGCGCCGAGTAGATCTGGTGCGACTTGCCCTCGCGAATCAGGTTGCGCACGCCCGGGGTCGGGACGAGGATCTCGCAGGCGCAGACCCGCTCGCTGCCGTCGGACGTCTGGATCAGCTGCTGGGTGACGATGCCCTGGAGTGCGATCGAGAGCTGCACGCGCACCTGGTGCTGCTGGGAGGGCGGGAAGGCGTCCACGATCCGGTCGACGGTCTGAGCCGTGTCCTGGGTGTGGAGCGTCGCGAAGACGAGGTGGCCGGTCTCGGCCGCGGTCAGGGCGGTGCCCATCGTCTCGAGGTCGCGCATCTCGCCGACGAGGATCACGTCGGGGTCCTGGCGCAGGGCGGCCTTGAGGCCGTCGGCGAAGCTGAGGGCGTCGGTCCCCAGCTCCCGCTGGTTGACGATGCAGTTCTGGTGCGGGTGGAGGAACTCGATCGGATCCTCGATGGTGAGGATGTGCTCGTGCCGCTCCTTGTTGATCATGTCGATCATCGCGGCGAGCGTGGTGCTCTTGCCCGAGCCGGTCGGCCCGGTCACGAGCACGAACCCGCGTGGCTTCTTGGTGAAGTCGGCGAGCACCGGCGGCAGCCCCAGGTCCTGGAGCCGCGGGATCTCGGTCGGGATCGTCCGCATCACGGCGCCGATCGACGCGCGCTGGAAGAAGGCGTTGACGCGGAAGCGCGCCCGGTTCGGGACCGAGTAGGAGAGGTCGATCTGCCAGTCGTTCTCGAGCCGCTTGCGCTGCTCGTTGTTGAGGATCGAGTAGACGATCTCGCGCGTGTCCTGCGGCGTCATCTGCGGGTAGTCGAGCGGGCGCAGGCGACCCTGCTCGCGCACCATCGGCGGCGAGCCGGCCGTGAGGTGAAGGTCCGAGGCGCCGGCCTCGATCACCTCGATCAGGATGTCTGCAAAGTCGAAGTTCATCGCTTGCTCCGTGTCGTTATCGGCATCGCCCTCTAGGAGGCGACCCGAGCGACCTCCGCGATCGAGGTGATCCCGAGCCGGACCTTGTCCAGACCGTCGTCACGCAGCAATCGCATTCCCTGCTCCACGGCCTTGTGCCGGATCTGATCGGCGCCGACCTTGGTGATCGTCAGCTCGCGGATCTCGTCGCTGAGCGTCATGACCTCGTAGATGCCGACGCGGCCCTTGTAGCCCGTGTTCGAGCAGCGGGCGCAGCCGACGGGCTCGTAGGCCTCGATGTCGAACGCGGCCTCGTGGAAGTTGGCGGCCTTCAGCGCCTCGGTGGTGAGGACGGTGCGCTTCTTGCAGTAGTTGCAGAGGCGGCGCGCGAGGCGCTGGGCCACGACCACGTCGACCGCGGACGCGGTCAGGAACGGCGCGACACCCATCTCGGTGAGGCGCGTGATCGCCGACGGCGCGTCGTTCGTGTGAAGCGTCGTGAGGACGAGGTGGCCCGTGAGCGCGGCCTCGATGGCGATCCGCGCCGTCTCGGCGTCGCGGATCTCGCCGACCATGATGATGTCGGGATCGGCGCGCAGCATCGAGCGCAGGCCGGCGGCGAACGTGAGCCCCGCCTTCAGGTTGACCTGCATCTGGTTGATGCCGGGCACCTGGTACTCGACCGGGTCCTCGATCGTGATGATGTTCTTCTCGATGCTGTTGACCGTGTTGAGGGCCGCGTACAGCGTGGTCGACTTGCCCGAGCCGGTCGGACCCGTGACGAGCACGGCGCCGTAGGCCTGGTGGAAGCCGGCCTCGAAGCGCTCGCGGGAGCCCTCGCGGATGCCGAGCGCGTCGAGCGAGAGGAGCACGGCCTCCTTGTCGAGGAGGCGCATGACGATGCCCTCGCCGGATCCCGAGGGGAGCGTGACGATGCGGACGTCGACGTGGTGGCCCTCGACCTGGAGGGTCACGCGGCCGTCCTGTGGGAGCCGCTTCTCGGCGATGTCGAGGTCGGCCATGATCTTCACGCGCGACACGACGCCCGGCACCATGCGGCGCGGGATGGTGGTCGTCTCGTGGAGCACGCCGTCGACGCGGAAGCGGACGCGCATCTCCTTGCCGTGGGGCTCGAAGTGGATGTCCGATGCGCCGTCCTCGACCGCCTGGGCGATGATCGAGTTGACGAGCTTGATGACCGGCGCCTCGGCGGCGGACTCGCGGATCTCCTCGACGATCGTCGGGTCGTCCTCGTCCTCGTCGATCTCGAGTGACTGCGCAACCGCCTCGTCGAGGCGGTTCATCTTCACGATCAGGCTGGCGATGTCCTCGGTGGACGCGACCGCAGGGCGGATCTCGTACCCCGTCATGAGCTTCAGGTCGTCGATCGCGAGCACGTTCGACGGGTCGGCCATCGCGACGAGCAGGTGACCGTTCGAGTGGAAGCCGACCGGCACCGCGTTGTAGCGGCGCGCGGCCTGCGGCGTGAGCAGGTTCACGGCCGCGAGGTCCGGCTTGTAGACGGTGAGGTCGACGTGGTCGAGGCCGAAGCGCTCGGCGGTCGCCCGCGCCAGCTCGTCGGCGCTGAGGGCGCCGGACTGGAGCAGCACGTCCTCGGGCGAGCGCCCGGTGGCCTTGCCCTCCTCCACCGCCGAGTCCACGCGGGCCTGCGGCAGGAAGCCGAGCTCCACGATCACGTCGGAGATGAAGCGCGCGGCTCCACCGCGGCGACGAGGGGGCGTGATGCCGGTGAAGCCCTCGGCGACGTCGGTCGCCTCGTCCTGGTCATCCGGAGACGGGCCGTCCAGGGCGACGTCGGTGACGTCGTCCGCGAGGTCGTCGAGGGGGATGGGCCTCAGCTCGGCCGGGGCCTGGGGATCGTTCATCGGAGGGCGTCCGCGACGTTCTGGCGGAGGGTGCCGGCGTCGACGAAGCCCTGTAGGAGGACGGCCTTCTTGCCCGGCCGGACGATCACCGTCGAGGGAATCTGGGAGATACCCACGTTCGACAGCATCGGCCGGAAGGCGGCCAGCTCGTCGAGGCTCGCGTCGAAGATCTTGACCCGGCGCATCCCGCGAAGCGACTTCATCGCCACGCGCGTGCCGACGTCGTCGGCCGCACCGGGGTTGGTGAAGAAGAAGACGACCGCCTTGTCCTGGCCGAGCGCCTTGGCGGCGGCGACCACGCGGTCGCCGAGGCCGCTGTTGCCGAGGCCGTCGATGGCCGGCTTCACGGCCGCCGGCTTCGGCGCGTGCCTCGCGGGCTTGGCCGGCTTCGCGGCGTGGCCCGAGCGCTTGGCGTCCTTGGCGGGCGACGCCCTGTGGGCGCGCGCCTTGGCGTGCCGCGACGGCGTCGGGCCAGGCGTAACCGCCGGCCTGGCGGCCGAGCTGGAGTCGCTGTTGACGGACCGGTTGGACCCATTTCGCGTCACGAGGAACACGGACGCGAGGAGGCCAAGACCGACCAGCGCGAGCAGTACGGGGCGAGGAACTGCCATCGCCCGCTCTATCGGCATGCCCCGGACGCATGTTTAGGTCCCGCCGGATCTTTTTCGGGACGGGCTCCCGCCTATGCGTCGCGGGCGGCGGCGCGCATCGCCTCAACCGGGGCCTCAAGCCCGGTCCAGAGCGAAAAACTGCGCGCGCCCTGGCGCACGAGGATCTCGAGGCCGTCCACCACTGCCGCACCGCCGCGTGCACCCCAGGCGGCGACCGGCGTGGTGGCGCCGTCGGCGCGGTAGACGAGGTCGACCACGATTGCCGGGGGGTCGGATCCCTCCAGGGCGAGCGCGGCGAGCGCCTCGCTCTCGGACGTGCCCGGCTCGAGGCCGACGGACGTGGCGTTCACCAGAAGGTCGCAGGCCGGCGGTCGCTTGGCGCTCGCCGCGCCGAGCTCGCGCGCCACGGCCTCCCCCCGCTCGCGCGTGCGGTTCCAGATCGTCACCGTGCCCGCCCCTTCTTGCACCAGCGCCCAGACAGCCGCGCGTGCCGCGCCCCCCGCGCCGAGCACGACGGCGCGCAGACCGTCCACCGGCTGTACGAGGGCGTCGAGGAGGCCCCCGGCATCGGTGTTGTCGGCGGCGATCCCGCCCTCGTCGTCGAAGGTCAGCGTGTTGGCGGCGCCGATCGCGCGCGCCGCCTCGGACGCGGTGTCCGACAGCTCGAGCGCCGCGAGCTTGTGGGGAATCGTCACGTTCGCGCCGCGATAGCCGGATGCGGGCAGCGCCCGCACGGTCTCCCCGAACAGCTCGGGGGCGACCGGCAGCTTCACGTAGCGCCAGTCGAGGCCGGCGGCCCGGAAGGCTGCGTTCTGGATGGCCGGCGAGCGACTGTGCGCGACGGGGTGTCCGAGGACGCCGGTCAGCACTTGGTCGGCGACTTCCCGCCGTTCGCCCGGCGCGCCGCGTCGTAGCGCGCGCTGTCGCGCTGGAACTGCGCGAAGGTCGTGGAGAAGGCGTGCCGGCCACAGGTACCGGGCTTCACGACGTAATAGAGGAAGCGGGTGCCGGCGGGGTTGGCGGCGGCGCGCAGCGACGCCAGGCCGGGGTTACCGATCGGCCCGGGCGGGAGGCCCGCGTGCACACGCGTGTTGTAGAGCGACGGCACGTGGAGCTGCGACTGCGTGAGCGGTGTCGTCCAGTTGCCGGTCGCGAAGCGAATCGTGGCGTCGATCCCCAGCGGGATGTGCTGGTGCAGGCGGTTGTAGATCACGGACGCGACCAGCGGGCGCTCGCTCGGCACCTGCGCCTCGCGCTCCACGAGTGACGCGATCGTGACCACGTCGTACGTCGTGAGGTTCACGTGCCGCGCGGCGCGCATGCCGACCTTGGCGATCTGGAGCCTGAACGCGTTGAGCTGCTTCGCGACGAGCGAGCGCACCGGCGCGCCGCGCCGGACCTGGTAGGTCGACGGGAAGAGGAAGCCCTCCAGGTCGTGCGCCCCGTTCGCGCCCATGCGGCGCGGGTCGAGCAGGGGCGAGCGCACCGTGGCCTTCAGGTAGCTGCCCCGCAGGCCGAGCCCCGCAATCGACCGCGCGATCTCACGGCGGGAGCGCCCCTCGGGGATCGTGACGTTCACCAGGTTCGAGCCCGGGCCCTTCGAGAGCGCCGCGATAGCGGCGCCGTAGCTCATGTCCCGCCTCAGCCTGTACGAGCCGGGCTTGAGGTCGCCGCGCCGACCGGAGAGCGTGGCGCGGAGCTCGAACAGAAACCCGCTCGACACCACTCCGCGCCGCTCGAGCAGGTCCGCTATCTCGCCGACGCCGGACCCCTTGGGGATTGCCACCGCCACCGCCTGGCCGCCGTCGCCCTTGAACGGCTGGAAGAGCGCCACCAGGAACCACACGAGTCCTATCGCCCCGATGGCGCCCACCACGAGCAGGATCCGGCGGCGCCGGTATGCGGATCCGCCGGCGGCACGCGCCGCCGCGCGCCTGCGACGCGCCGCCTCGCGGGAGTCGGGGTCGCGCCCCGGAGGTTCGGCCCTCATGCGGTGGCGCGCGCCGCGAGCCAGGCCTCGAGGAGGTGCGCGGCTGCACGCGAGTCCTCGTCCGCATCGCCCCCGGAACGCTGCGCCTGGCGGGTCGTGAGCCGCTCGTCGTGGAGCTCCACGGGCAGGCCGGTTGCCTGCCTGACGCGGCCCGCGAACGCGCGGGCGGCCGCGGCCTGAGCGCCCTCCTCGCCGGCGAGCGTGAGCGGCAGGCCGACCACGATCCGTTCCGCTCCCTTCTCGCGCGCGACGCGCGCGAGGGCCTCGAGGCCGGCGCGTGACTCGGGCCGGTCGATCGCCGGGAGGGGCGTGACCAGGGTGCCGCTGGGATCGGACAGGGCGCAGCCGCAGCGCGCGGCGCCGTGGTCGAGCGCGAGCACGCGGCTCACGACAGGGCGCGCTCGACTGCGAGCCGCGCGGCCGCGATCGCCTCCGGCAGCCGCTCCGGCGAGCGCCCGCCCGCCTCGGCCATCGTGTCGCGGCCGCCGCCGCCGCCGCCCACCACGGCCGCCGCCGCGCCGACGATCTCCCCGGCCTTCACGCCTCGCTCCACCATCGGCGGCGAGACGTTCGCGACGAGGTGGACGCGGCCCTCAACGGCGCTGCCGAGCACGACCACGCCGGTGTCGCCGAGCGCCTGCCGCACGTCGTTCGAGAGCCCGCGGAGCGCACGCGCGTCGGAGATCTCGACGACCTCGGCCACCAGCCGCGCGCCCGCCACGTCGGTGGCCCGCTCGGCCAGCGACCCCGCGAGCTCGCGCCCGGACTCCTGCGGGCGACGCTCCAGGTCGCGCGCCTTCTCCGCGAGCCTGCGGACCGCCGGCACGACCTCCTGCTCGGGGACCCGGAGGAGCCCCGCCAGCTCGCGCAGCTGCGCAGCGCTCGCCCGGAACGACGCGATCCCGGCCGGGCCCGTGAGTGCCTCGATCCGGCGGACGTTCGACGCGCTCGATCCCTCCGCGGTGAGCTGGAACAGGCCGACCTCCGCGGTGCTCGCCACGTGCGTGCCGCCGCACAGCTCGCGCGAGACATCCTCGACCTCGACCATCCGCACCCAGTCGCCGTACTTCTCGCCGAACAGCGCCATCGCGCCCATGGCCTCCGCCTGCTCGCGCGTGGTCTCGACCGCCCGCACGGGATGTCCCGCGACGATCCACGCGTTCACGCGCTCCTCGATCGCGGCGGTCTCCGCCGCCGACAGCCGCTCGCCGTGGGTGAAGTCGAAGCGCAGCTTGTCCGGCCCCACGTAGGAGCCCGCCTGGTGGACGTGCTCGCCGAGGCGCTCGCGCAGGGCGGCGTGGAGCAGGTGGGTCGCCGTGTGGTTCGCCATCGTCGCGAGCCGCCGTTCGCGGTCGACCGCGGCGCGCGCGCTCTCGCCCGCCTGAGGCTCACCGTCGACCGGCCGCAGGGCCACCGCCTGATCGTCGCCCAGCCGGTAGACGCCCTCGACCGCGGCGCGACCGGAGGGAGTCTCGATGATCCCGGTGTCCGACACCTGCCCACCGCCCTCCGCGTAGAACGGGCTCTCCTCGAGCTTGGCGAGCAGCCGCCCGTCGAGCGGCTCGAGCGCACCGATCACGGTCTCCCACTCGGTGGCCTCGTAGCCCACGAAGCGCGTCCCGAAGCCGGCCGAGCGGGCGAATGCCACGACGCGCTCGTGGTCACCGCCACCGTCGCCGGTCGACAGCGCGGTCGCGCCGCCGCGCGCCACCTCGCGCGCACGCTCCATCAGCTCCTCGAAGCCCTGGTCGTCCACGGCCAGGCCCTCGTCGGCGAGCAGCTCCTTCGTGAGCTCGTAGGGAAACCCGTAGGTGTCGTGCAGGCGGAAGGCGTCCTCGGCGTCGATCCAGGACGTCCCGGCGTCCTTCGCCCGGCGGACGAGGTCGGCCAGGAGGCGCTCGCCCTGCGACAGCGTGCGCCGGAAGCCGTCCTCCTCGGCGCGCGCCCACTTCAGCACCGTGTCTCGCTGCGCGCCCAGCTCCGGGTAGGCGTCGCCGACGATCTCCGTCGCACGCTCGCACAGCGCCGGCAGGAGGCCGTCCTCGATGCCCAGCACGCGGCCCTGCTGGATCGCGCGGCGCATGATCCGCCGGAGCACGTACCCGCGGTGCTCATTCGACGGCACGACGCCGTCGGCCAGCAGGAAGGTCATCCCGCGCCCGTGGTCCGCGAGGATCCGCAGCGCGCGCGTCGTCGGGTCGTCGTCGCCGTAGCGTCGGCCGGACAGGTCCTGGCCGAGCTCGATCAGCGGCCAGAAGGCATCTGTCTCGTAGACCGACGGCACGCCCTGGAGAAGCGACGCCGTGCGCTCGAGCCCGAGGCCCGTGTCGATGTTGTTCTTCGGCAGCGGCGTGAGTAACCCGTTCGGGCCCAGCTCGAGCTGCATGAACACGAGGTTCCAGAACTCGAGCATGCGCTCGGTGTCGTCGCCCGGCCGGTCCTCGTCGGCGCCGAAGTCGGGCCCGCGGTCGTAGTAGAGCTCGGAGCACGGACCGCACGGCCCCGTCGGGCCCGCCTGCCAGAAGTTGTCGGCGCGGCCGAGGTGCACGATGCGGTCGTCGGGAACCCCGACCGAGTGCCAGCACTCGATCGCCTCCTCGTCAGGCCCCAGCCCGAGGTCGTCGTCGCCTCCGAAGACGGTGACCCAGATCCGATCGGGCTCGAAGCCGAAACCCGCTGTCGAGAGCTCCCAGGCGAACTCCACGGCCTGCTGCTTGAAGTAGTCGCCGAAGGAGAAGTTGCCCAGCATCTCGAAGAAAGTCAGGTGCCGAGCCGTCTTGCCGACCTCCTCGATGTCCGGCGTGCGAAAACACTTCTGGCAGGACGTGAGCCGATGGTGCGGCGGCTGCTCCTCGCCCTGGAAGTAAGGCCGAAACGGCTGCATGCCGGCGGTCGTGAGCAGCACGGAGGGGTCGAACGACGGTGGGACGAGCGACGCGGACGGGACCCGCAGGTGGTCGCGCTCCTCGAAGAACGACTGGAAGCGCTCACGGATCTCGGCGGCCTTCACGCGGCCAGTGTAACTGTGAGCAAACCCCCCGCCGGAGGCCCTAAAGCCCCCAATCGGGGCACGAGATCGGGTCACGGAAGGTATGCAATTGCGGGAGCTTCTTGCCCTTACGCGCGCGTGCGCCGAGAAAGGGTCCTGGCATGGAGCTAGAGGAACTCGTCGGGGAGGCGCGCGAGCGCGAGTTGCAGCCCATGCCGTGGCGTGAGCGCTGCGTGGCCGGCGGGTTCGCCGTCATCTTCCTGGTCGCCGCGGCGGTTATCGCGATGGCCGTGCCCAGCAACCGGCACGTCGATCCCCTCGCGATAGGTCTCCTGGTGCTGCTTCTGGCGGTGGCCCGCCGCGTCCGCTTCGAGATCGGGAACAACGAGGCCTGCGCGGACCAGCTGGCGTTCATCCCCATGCTGATCCTCGCGCCGCTCCCCTTCGTCCCGCTCCTCGTCGGCGCCGCGTACGTCATCGCCCGCGTGCCCGACCTGGGCAGGCGTCGTGTGCACCCCGACCGCTGGCTCTACTACCTCGGCGACGCCTCGCAGTCGCTCGGGCCTGTTGCGGTCCTCGCCGCGCTCGCGCCGGGTCACCTGGATGGCGGTCACATATGGGTGTACGGCCTGGCGTTCCTCGCCCAGTGCGCGTGCACCACGCTGCTCGTGCTCGGCAACGACTGCCTCGTTCACCGCAGCGCGCCGCTCGAGTCGTTCTGGCTGATGGCCCTCGGCTGCCGTATCGACGCGGTGCTGACCCCGATCGCATACGTCGTCGCCGCGATGGGCGAGCAGAACGCACTGGCGGTCCTGGTCGTCTTCCCGGTGCTCTGGCTGTTGGCGGTCTTCTCCTCCGAGCGGCGCGAGCGCTACGCCGCCGCGCTCGAGCTGAACCAGGCCTACCGCGGCACCGTCATGGTGCTCTCCGACGTGGTCGAGGCCGAGGACAACTACACCGCGAGCCACTGCCGCTCCGTCGTCGAGCTCGCGTCGGCGGTGGCCGAGGAGCTCGGACTGGACCACCGGGCGCAGCAGGAGCTCGAGATCGCCGCGCTGCTCCACGACGTCGGCAAGATCACCATCCCGAACGACATCCTGAACAAGCCCTCGAAGCTGACCGCGGAGGAGGTCGACCTGAGGAAGACGCACACGGTCGAGGGCCAGGCCCTGCTCGACCGCGTCGGCGGCCGGCTCGCCCGCGTCGGCGAGGTCGTCCGCTCCTGCCACGAGCGCTGGGACGGCTGCGGCTACCCGGACGGCCTCCGCGGCGAGGAGATCCCGGCGGCCGCTCGCATCGTCTTCTGCTGCGACGCCTACAGCGCGATGACGACCGACCGTCCCTACCGCAAGGCGATGAGCCGCGAGGCGGCGCTCGAGGAGCTGCGCGCCAACTCCGGGACGCAGTTCGAGCCGCGTGTGGTGAAGGCGATGGAGCGCGTGGTCTGGGCGTTCGACGCAACGGCCGACGATCCCTACGCCGACGCGCTGCGAGCGGTCCTGGCGGGCAACGCCCTGCCGGCGTTCGAGGCCTCGGTCCAGTAGCTCACTCGACGAGGGCGGGCACCCGCTCCGCCGCCGTCCGTCCGGCCGCGGTGGCCGGCGGAAGCTGCACCTCGGCGACGCGCGGCACGTCCGGCGGCGCGGGCTCGCTGTCCCAGGTGCCGCGCAGCGCGATCCGGGACGCAGCCCAGATCAGCGCGCTCCCGAGTCCCGCCGCGAGCAGGAGCGGCCGCGTGCCCGCGAGGGACAGCACCGCGCCGGCGCCGATGAACGCGATCGCGAACGCCCAGGACCCGGCCGTGTCGAACACGGCGAAGGCGCGGCCGAGGAAGCGGTCGGGAATCACCCGCTGGCAGATGAGGCGCTCGTTGACCAGTGCCACCCCGTTGCCGAGCCCCGAGAGCGCAAGACCGAGGGCGGCGACGACGAACGACGGGACCGCCGCCACGACGAGCCCCGCTCCGATCAGCAGGATGCCGAGGAGGTACCTGCGCTTGAGCTCGGGCAGCGCGCCGCCCTTCGCGCCCGAGAGGGAGCCCACCACGAAGCCCGCCCCGAAGACCGCGACCAGGATCGAGTAGCCCGCCTCCCCGGCCCCGAGCGACTTGGCGAGGAGCAGCTCCGCCACGTTCATCATCGCGCCGAACAGGATCACGCCACTCGACGCGGCCACGAGCGTGGGCACGCCGCGCATCCGCGCGACGGCCCTGACCCCCTCGCGCGCCTGGCGGAACAGGTTGTGGTCCTCGCCGGCGAGTCCCGTGGCCACGCCGCCGAAGCGCGTGAAGGCGAGCACGGCGCCGGAGATCAGGAATGTGGCGCCGTTGGCGATCACCACGGCCTCGGCGCTCGTCAGGATCATCGCGAGCGCGGCCAATGCGGGGCCGAGCATCCGGCCGGCGTCGGTGAGGCCGCCGTAGAGGCTGGTGGCCGCCGGCAGTCGGCGCTCGTTGACGAGGCTCGGGAGCGCCGCGAGGATCGCCGGCGTGAACAGGCCGGCGCCGGTGCCGGCCACGAGCGCGAGCGCGACCGTGGCCCAGATGCCGCCGACCAGGCCGACGGCGATGAACGCGGCCGCGCGCATGAGGTCCGCGAGCACGGCGATGTTGCGCCGCGACCAGCGATCCGCGACGGCGCCGAAGATCGGCCCGAACAACATGGCCGGGATGAAGTCCGCCATGAGGACGAGCGTGATGGCCCACGGCGAGTGCCAGCGCTGATACGCGAGTACGACGAGCGCGACGTAGCCGGCGCCGTTGCCGAGCGCGGACTGCGCGTAGGCGGCGAAGAAGCGGCGGGCGCGGGGCTCGCCGCGGAGAAGCTCGAGCGTTGCGTTCAAGAGAGGTCAGATGAGGGGGATCGAGCAGTGCGGCGGGACGACAAAGGGCGGGAGTCGCCTTGTGCGCGCCTCCCGCCCGTTGTCACTAGCGCCTCGAAATGCTCATTAGGGATCCCCCTGACGAGGTGCGGTCCCCGTACGAACCCCAATGCACGAGTTCGTCGGGCTGTTCCTATGCGCGATCCACACTACGCCCGGTCTCCATGCCCTGTCAACTCCCCCATTTGAGTGAAAAAGTCCGTGCAACTGCCCATATTTGGGCTTATGCGCCTAGCGGGGGTTCGGTTCCGGCGTGCCCGTGGCCTGAGCCTCGACTTCCGCATCCGTCAGCGGGAAGTGACAGGCCGCCAGGTTGCCGCCGTCCTTGGGTTCCAGGGGCGGCGTTTCGACCGTGCAGATCTCCTCGCACTTCGGACAGCGGGTGTGGAAGCGGCACGCCGCGGGCGGGTTGGTCGGGCTCGGCACGTCGCCGGTCAGGATCTGCCGTCGGCGGCGGCTTGCGAGCCCGGGCTCCGGTACGGGTACCGCCGAGAGCAGCGCGCCGGTGTACGGATGGCGCGGGTGCCCGAAGAGCGCGTCCGAGTCGGCCAGCTCCACGATCTTCCCCAGGTACATCACCGCGACGCGGTCGCACATGTGCCGGACCACGGAGAGGTCATGCGCGATGAAGACGAGCGTCAGGTCGAAGTCACGTTGCAGGTCCCTCAGCAGGTTGAGGATCTGCGCCTGGATCGAGACGTCGAGCGCCGACACCGGCTCGTCGGCGATGATCAGCTTGGGCCGCAGCGCGAG
>JAXDHW010000151.1:0-7029 GCA_034664365.1 Thermoleophilaceae bacterium | reverse complement strand
CCGCGCGGGTAGCGCGCCCGGCAGGATTCGAACCTGCGACTTCTGCCTCCGGAGGGCAGCGCTCTATCCACTGAGCTACGGGCGCTCGCGCGCCGTGGCGCGCCGCGACGAGTCTAGGCGCTCGGTGAGTCGCCCGGGCGACCCTGCTCGCGCCGGCGCTCGCGGCGTGAGGACCAGATCAGGGCGACCACCAGGATCACCACCGGCCCGAGGAACAGCGGTATGTCGATGAGCAGGTGGCCGACGTGAGCGAGCGGCGTCACGCCGGCCGCCTCATCACGCCGGCGTCGCCGCGCCCTCGCGCGGCCGCTGCGACGGCGCGTCCTCGGCCGGCGGTTGCGGCCTGCCGGCGCGGAGGGTCTTCGAGATCCGCACGAGGCCCCAGGCGAGCAGCGCGAACATCACGAGCCCGACTGCCAGCACAATGGTGTAGGCGCCCGTCGTGAGGATGCCGCTCGTCCCCGCCTTCTGCTCGCGCTGGAGCAGCTTCTTGTCCTGCTCGAACGGCCGCGTGAACTGCGGCTTGGCCGGGACGGCGGGCGCCGGGATCGCCGGGTCGGCCGGGAAGTACAGGGCCGCGCCCCACACGTGACCGTCCAAGCCGCTGCCCTTCTCGAGCCGGATCGTCGACTTCCAGTTGCCGTAGGCCGGCACCGGCTTGGCCGTCCGGTACTCGCCCGGCCGGCCGGTGGGCTTCAGCTCGGAGACGACCGAGCCGCCGCCCTGCCAGGCCGTGACGTCGAACCAGTGCGCGTCCTTCGCGGTGTCCGGCGGGTTGACTCGGACCGTCGCGTTCACCTCGCGCTTGGGCGCGGGCTTCGCGTCGGTGAGCGTGGCCGTGACGGTGGGGGCCGGCTTTGTCGGCTCGGGCATCTGGAGCCCGTAGGCCACGAGCACGGCCACGAGTGCGGCCGCCGCCGGGACCACGATCGCGGGCACCCGCTCCTGCGGCGCGCCGCCGCTCAGCGAGCGCCCGACGAAGCCGCCGAGCACACCACCGACGATCGCGGCCACGAGGCCGATGATCGCGCCCTCGGGGAACAGCGACGAGGGCCACGAGATCGTCCAGAAGATGTGCGACCACGCCCATTCCCCGGCGAGCCCGATCGTGCCGATGCCGACGCCCGCGAGCGCGCCGAACGCGATCGGGCGGCCCCGCGGGAAGCGCAGCGCCACCGCCTCGACCACGAGTGCCTCGGCCAGATACAGGGGGAACTTGGGCGTCGTGTGGCCGAGGATCGGCCCCACGATCAGCGCGATCGTTCCGCGGATCAGGAGGAAGACGAGCACGGCCTTGAGCGCGCCGCCGCGCCCGAGCCGCAGACGCGCGGCAACGAGCGCGACGCCCGCCGCGAGCATCAGCAGCATCGGGTGGAAGACCAGCCGGAACTGCGGGACGGCGAAGTCGTACTCGCCCTGGAAGGTGGAGAGTCCGACCAGGAACGCGCCGGCGAGCAGCGGCTCGCGGTAGCGCGCGATGAAGATCGGCTTCTTGACGCCGGGCGTCTCCGTGAGGCTCGCGGCCTTGCCCTCGCGGTGAAGGATCCACGCGCCCACCACCGAGAACGCGGCGCCGCCGAAGAGCAGCAGGTGCGTCGGTCCCCAGAGCGTCACGTCCTGGCCGAAGATGCGGTGCCAGATGTCGTCGAGCGGGAAGGCGAGCAGCGAGATCGACCCGCAGATCGTGATGATCAGCCCGCCGAGCGGCGCCTGCCAGCCATTGGGGAGCCGGATCGCGGAGCGGCTCGGCTTCTCGAGTGGAAGCGCGAGCGCCATCACGCCCGCGAACAGCACGCCGAAGAGGCCGACGAGGATGAAGTAGTGAGCCGCGTTGGCGAGCGGCCCCGGATCGCGTCCCTTGTCGAGGTGGATCGAGATGTCCCAGTACATCCCGTAGACGGCGATCCCGAGCGTGCCGCCGAGAATCGCCAGCGGCATCGCGGACCAGGCGGGCATGCCAGACACGCGCTCGCTGAAGGCGACCAGCTTCTTCATCGCGGTGAGGCGGCCGGTGCGGTGACCGATGACCACGGCGAGCAGCCCACCGGTCGCCACCAGCGCGCCCGTGGTGGCGATGATCACCTGGCTGATCTCGGCTCCGCCCGCCGGCGGCGTCTTGGCGGCCAGCGCGACGGGCGCGGCCACGAGCGGCGTGACGAATGCGGTGAGGGCAGCTACGGCAGTCTTCGCGGTCCTGGACATGCGTCGGCTCCTCCGGTCGCTTCCAGTTAAGTAACTAACCGACCATTCAGTTACCGAAACGTGAGATTACTCCGCATGGGCCACACGCCGCTTCTTGAGCGGGATCCCGGCAGCCGTAAGCTGCCCGCGTGCTGATCGCGATCGTCTCCGACACCCACCTGCCGCGGGGCGCGCGGCGCATCCCCGACGAGTGCTGGCGCGAGATGGCGGCGGCGGACCTGATCGTGCACGCGGGCGACTTCACCGCCCCCGAGGTGCTCGACGACATCGAGGCGCTCGGCCCGCCCGTCGTGGCGGTTCACGGGAACGTCGACGCGCCGGAGCTGCGCACCCGCCTGCCCGAGGCGCGGTTGATCGAGGCCGGGGGAGCGCACATCGCCGTCGTGCACGACGCCGGCCCGGCACGCGGACGGCTCCGCCGGATGCGCCTCCGCTTCCCGCAGGCGGACGCGGTGGTCTTCGGCCACTCCCACATCCCGCTCCACGAGACCGACGCCGACGGGTTCCAGGTCTTCAACCCGGGAAGCCCCACCGACCGCCGCCGGCAGCCGCGCCACACGATGGGGCGGGCGCGAGGCGAAGGCGCCTCGCTGGCCTTCGAGCTCCTCACCCTTCGCGGCAAGTAGCGTCCGGGGCGGACCATGGACCTCGACGTCCTCTTCGTCGGCACGGCCGGCTCGGCACCCACGGCGGCGCGCGGGCTACCCGCGCTGCTGGTGCGCCGCGGCGGCGACCGGCTGCTGTTCGACTGCGGCGAGGGCACGCAGCGCCAGCTCCTGCGCTCGACCGGGCTGATCGAGCTCGAGGAGGTGTTCATCACGCACTTCCACGCCGACCATGTGCTGGGGCTGCCGGGGATGCTGAAGACGTTCTCGCTGCGCGGCCGGGAGCGGCCACTCACCGTCTACGGCCCGCCGGGGCTGCGCGACCTGTTCGCGGCGCTGCGGCCGATCGTCGGGCGCCCGTCGTTCGAGCTGTCGCTCGTGGAGCTCGGACCGAACGAGGAGCTCCGCCGCGACGGCTACCGGATCGCCGCCTTCGAGGTGAGTCACCGTGTGCGTGCCTACGGCTACGCCGTGGTGGAGGACGCGCGCCTCGGTCGCTTCGACGAGCAGCGCGCCCTCGAGCTGGGGGTCCGCCCGGGGCCCGACTTCGGGCGGCTCCACCGCGGCGAGCCGGTGCCGGGAACCGGCGGCGAGGTGCGGCCCGAGCAGGTCGTCGGACCGTCGCGCGCGGGTCGGAAGGTCGTGCTCGCCGGGGACACCGCCCCGTCGCCGATGACCGCGGCCGCCGCGCACGGCGCGGACCTGCTCGTGCACGAGGCGACGTTCGGCGACGAGGAGCTCGACCGCGCGGTCGAGACGGGCCACTCCACCGCCCGCCAGGCCGCGGAGCTGGCGGCGCAGGCCGAGGTCAAGCTGCTCGCCATCACGCACGTCTCCCAGCGCTACGCCGGCCCCGACCTCCGCGACGAGGCCCGCGAGGTATTCCCGCAGACGATCGTGCCGCGCGACTTCGACCGCGTCGAGATCCCGTTTCCGGAGCGCGGCGGACCGGTGCACGTACGAGCGCCACGCGAGGGGAACAACGGCGGGCAATAAAGGGGGCCCGGCGCCGGCCGGCAGTCCGCAACGTCCGTGACGCCACCGTATGGGGTGGCATCCGGGACGTTGCCCCCATTCCGGCGGGGCGCGATGTTACGGTTGTCGAGCAAGTCAACCTTTAACCCGGTCCTGAGAGGCCAGGAAGGAACGACGTGCAGGACGAGAAGGCGGTCCTCGGCCCCGAGGACATCCGGCGCACGCTTGTGCGCATCGCACACGAGATTGTCGAGCAGAACGTCGGCGAGCGCGTGGCGATCGTCGGCATCCATCGCCGCGGCGCAGTGCTGGCCGGCCGCATCCACGCGCTGCTGAGCGAGCTCTGCGAGGACCCGGTGCCGCTCGGCGACATCGACATCGCCTTCTACCGCGACGACCTCAACCTGCGCTCGCCCGAGCACCAGCCCGTCGTCCACGCATCGCACATCGACTTCCCGGTCGAGGAGCACACGGTGGTCCTGGTCGACGACGTCCTCTACACCGGGCGCACGGTCCGCGCCGGTGTCGAGGCGCTCTTCGACTACGGCCGGCCGCGGCGAGTCCAGCTCGCGGTCCTCACCGACCGCGGGCACCGGGAGCTGCCGGTGCGACCGGACTACGTGGGCAAGAACCTGCCGACCGCGAGGAGCGAGCGCGTGAACGTGCGCGTGGAGGAGCTCGACGGGGTCGACGAGGTCACGATCTCCCCGCACGGGGCGGAGGTGCTGGCATGAGGAAGGACCTGATCTCGGTCGACGACCTGACGCGCGAGGACATCGAGCGGATCCTCGACCGCGCGGAGAGCTTCGCGGAGGTCTCGGGCCGCGAGATCAAGAAGGTGCCGACGCTGCGCGGCCGCACGGTGGTCAACCTCTTCTACGAGTCCTCGACCCGCACCAGCTCGTCGTTCGAGCTTGCCGCCAAGCGGCTCTCCGCCGACCTCGTCAACATCAAGTCGGCCGGCTCGGCGGTCGACAAGGGCGAGTCGCTCAAGGACACGGTCCAGACGCTCTCGGCCTACGACCCGGCCGCGATCGTGATCCGCTCGCCGCACGCGGGCGCCGCCGGCCTCGTCGGGCGCTGGAGCGCCGCCGCCGTGATCAACGCCGGCGACGGCAAGCACGAGCATCCGACCCAGGCGCTGCTCGACGTCTACACGCTCCGTCGCCGGGCCGGCTCGCTCGAGGGGATGAAGATCTGGATCGTGGGCGACGTGCTGCACAGCCGCGTCGCGCGCTCGGGGATCCTCGCCTTCGGGCGGATGGGCTGCGAGGTCACGGTCTGCGGGCCGCCGACGCTGATCCCGCGCGACGTCGAGGCGCTCGGCTGCGGCGTCCGCTGGTCGCTCGACGGGATCGAGCGTGCGGACGTCATCTACGCGCTCAGGATGCAGAACGAGCGCATGACGGGCTCGTTCGTCCCGTCGCTGCGGGAGTACGCGGCCCGCTACCAGATCGACGGCTCGCGGCTGCGGCCCAACCAGCTCCTGATGCACCCCGGCCCGGTCAACCGCGGGGTCGAGCTGTCGGGCGAGGTCGTGGACTCGCCGCAGGCGCTGATCGTCCAGCAGGTGGAGTCGGGCGTGGTGGTCCGGATGGCGGTCCTCTACGAGCTGCTCGCGGGCGGCGGTGGGCCGCACGCGGCGGGCAACCGGTTCGCACGCGACGACGCGGCCGCCGAGCCGCAGCCGGCGTGAGCGTCCCGGTGCAGCTCGACCACGCGGCGCCGGCCGCCGCCGGCGCGGTGCTGATCCGCTCCGCCCGCGCGCTCGACCCGCGCGCCGATATCGACCGGCCGGCCGACGTGCTGGTGCGCGACGGGCGGATCGCCGAGCTCGGGCAGCCGGGCGCGCTGGAGGCGCCCGACGGCGCCGAGGTGGTGGACGGCGAGGGGCTGGTCGCCATGCCCGCCTTCGTCGACCCGCATGTCCACCTCCGCACGCCCGGCCGCGAGGACGAGGAGGACATCGACTCCGGCACGCGCGCCGCGGCCGCCGGCGGCTACTGCGCGATCCTCGCCATGCCCAACACGGATCCGGTGGTGGACTCGGCGCCGGTCCTGCGCTCCCTGCGCGAGCGCGCGCGCGTGGAGGCCCGGATCCCCACCGGCTTCCTCGCCGCGATCACGCGCGGCCAGCGTGGGGAGGAGCTCACCGAGATGGCGGAGCTCGCCGACGTGGGGGCGGTCGCGTTCACCGACGACGGCCTGCCCGTGGTCCGCGCCGGCGTGCTGCGGCAGGCGCTCCAGTACCAGCGGCTCGCCGGCCGCGTGCTCGCGCTGCACGAGGAGGACCCGTCGCTCTCGGGTACCGGCGTGATGCACGAGGGCGCGGTGTCCGCGCTGCTCGGGCTCGCCGGCATCCCCTCGATATCCGAGTCGACCGCCATCGCGCGCGACGCGGCGATCGCCCGCTACGAGGGCGGCCGCATCCAGGTCCAGCACGTCTCCGCGCGCGAGTCGATCGAGGCGATCGAGCGCGCCAAGGCGGAGGGCGTCGCGATCACCGCGGAGGTCACGCCGCACCACCTCTGCCTCACCGACGAGGCCGTGCGCTCGCTCGACGCCAACTTCAAGATGAACCCGCCGCTGCGCTCGGAGGACGACCGCGCGGCGCTGATCGACGCACTCCGGTCGGGCACGCTCGACTGCGTCGCCACCGACCACGCGCCGCACGCGCGCGAGGAGAAGGAGCAGCCGTTCGAGGTCGCGCCGATGGGCGTCACCGGGCTCGAGACGGCCTTCGCCGCCCTCCACACGCGGCTGGTGCTGCCGGGCCTCGTCGACCTGCCCACCCTGGTCACCCGCATGACCGCCGGCGGCGAGCCGTTCGGCATCCCGGCGCCCACGCTCGCCCCCGGGGCGGAGGCCAACATCTGCCTCGCCGACCTCGAGGCCGACTGGGAGGTCGGCGAGTCGGGCTACGAGAGCCGCTCGACCAACTGCGCGTTCGCCGACCAGCGGCTCACGGGCCGCGTGCGGATGACCGTCGCCGGCGGGCAGGTCGCGTACCGGGAGCGGTCGTTCGCGATCGGGGCCGTCTGAGTTGAGGACCGGTCAGGACAGCGCCGGCTACCTGCTGCTCGAGGACGGCTCCCGCTTCGAAGGCGAGCTGTGCGGCGCGCCGGTCACCGGCACCGGCGAGGTCGTGTTCAACACCGCGATGTCCGGCTACCAGGAGTCGGTCACCGACCCGAGCTACCGCGGCCAGATCATCGTCTTCACGTATCCGCTGATCGGCAACTACGGC
>JAXDHW010000132.1:0-10753 GCA_034664365.1 Thermoleophilaceae bacterium | reverse complement strand
GGATCGACCCGTACGACCCCGGGTGGCCGGCACGCTTCGAGGAGGAGCGCGCGCTTCTCGAGGGCGTGCTCGACGGCTGGATCACCGGCGGGATCCACCACGCCGGCAGCACCGCGGTCCCGGGGCTGGCGGCCAAGCCGGTGATCGACATCCTCGTGGGCGTGGCCGACCTCGACCGCGCGCGCCCGTGCATCGAGCCGCTGGCCGGGCTCGGCTATCTGTACGCGCCCTACCGCCCGGACGAGATGCTCTGGTTCTGCAAGCCGAGTCCGGAGCGGCGAACACACCACCTGCACATCGTTCCCACCGGGTCGCCACGCTTCCGGGCCGAGCTCGGGTTCCGCGACCACCTGCGTGCGCACAGGTTGGTGGCGGCGGACTACGAGGCGCTGAAGCGCGAGCTGGCGGAGCGGTTCCCGCACGACCGCGAGGCCTACACCGAGGCCAAGTCCGACTTCGTCCGCGGGGTCGTCGCCGCGCACGAAGAGGAGCTGGCGGAGCGGACGCGCGAGGTGGAGGCGCTCCGCGCGCACCTTGTGATGTGGGCGCGCGGCCGTCCCGACGTGAGGGCCCTTGCGATCGTCGGGTCGTGGGCGCGCGGCGGCGGGCGCCTCGACGCCGACCTGGACGTGATCGTTCTGGCCGCGTCGCCGGAGCAGATGGCGTCGTCCGAGGAGTGGCTCGGGGAGCTCGGCCTCCCGCCGGTGGTCGAGCGCCGCCAGTGGGGACCGATCGCCGAGCGCCGCGTGCGGCTCCCGTCCGGCCTGGAGGTGGAGCTCGGCGTCGGTCCGGCGAGCTGGGCGAGCAGCGACCCGCTCGACCCCGGCACCCGCGGTGTCGTTCGCGACGGCCTGCTCATCCTCCACGACCCGGAGGGGCTGCTCGAGGCGGCGCGGCTCAGAGCGGAGCGCCCAGCGACACCGCGTCGCCGACCGTGAGGGTCCCCGACGACGTGACGTTGGCAAGCGCGCCGACGCACGCGTATGAGCCGCGACCGGGCATGTCCACGCGGTTCTGCTCGGCGAGCGTGCGCAGGATGAGCGGGTCGCGCGGCAGGTCGCCCTGCGGGACCGTCGTCATCACGCAGCGGGGCATCGGCGCGAGCACGGCGACCTGCACGCTCTCGCCGAGCTCGAGCACATGCGCGGTCCAGGCGTTCTCGGCGAACCCGTCCTCGGGTGGGTCGTCCAGCTCGACCACCACGTTCGGCCGGAACCGGCGCCGCTCCCAGCGGCCGTCGGGGTGGGCGCGCGCGAGGGTCTCGAGGCTGCTCGTGGGGAGCACGTGCAGCGTGCAGGTGTCGAAGAACGTGCCGCCAGGAGAGAACAGCCCGACCTGCGACTCGGTGAGGCGCTCGGGATCGTCGACCTGGAGGCCCTCGGCGTCCTGCATGGACAGCTCGTAGCTCGCGCCCTCGGGTGCCGAGTGCGTGAGGGTCACCGAGCGGCCGATCGCCTCCGACAGGATGCGGTCGCGGTCCGGGTCGTCGCTGGATACCTCGCGGCCGTCCGCGAGCGTGATGTGCAGCGGCGCCCGGGCTCCGTCGGCCGGAGGCTCCTCCGCGTACGCGGCCGTGCACTCGAGCAGTGAGCCCCACAGCTTGGGGCGCTTGGCGCTCGCGACCTTCCCCGTCTCGGTGTCGACGATCGCCCACGCCCGGTCGCCGGCGAGTCCGCGCTCGCCGGCGACCGCCGGATCGAGGCGCTCCCCGCCCATCGACTTGACGGGGTAGCGCCAGAGCTCCGTTACGGTCCCGATGCGATCGGCCATGCCGGGATCGTATTCGGCTGCTACGCGGTCTGCGCGTACTCCGACGGGCCCTTCTCGACCGCCTCGGGCGCCATCCACATGACCTCCCAGATGTGGCCGTCGAGGTCCTGGAAGCTCCGCCCGTACATGAAGCCGTGGTCCACCGGGTCACCGGCGGGAGCGGCGCCGGCCTCCAGCGCGGTGTCCGCGAACGCGTCGACGCCGTCGCGGCTCTCGGCGGAGACGCACAGGATCGACTCGGTGGCGGTCCGTGCGTCGGCGATCTGCTTGGTCGTGAAGTCCGCGAAGCGCGACTCGCTCAGCAGCATCACGTAGGCCTGCTCGCTCACGACCATGCAGGCGCACGACTCGTTGGTGAAGCGCTCGTCGAACTCGAAGCCGAGCGACCCGAAGAACGCGGTCGACGCGGGCAGGTCCTTGACGGGCAGGTTGACGAAGATCAGACGGGACTGGGAAGCCATGTGTCCTCCTTGGGTTGGTGCCGTTCGATGATTGGACCGCGCGCGCGGCCGAAACTCATCGCTGTGCCGCGATCGGCTCGGCCACGCGCCCGTCGTAGCGGGCGAGGGCGGGGAAGAGGGCCGCGATCAGCCCGACCGACGCGACGCACGCTACGCCTCCCGACACGACCGAGAAGCGCGGGCTCGCGAGCGAGGCCACCGCGCCCGCCTCCACGTCGCCGAGCCGCGGTCCGCTCGCCACCACCAGGCTGAACACGGACGACATGCGGCCGCGCACCGCGTCGGGGGTGAGCGTCTGCGAAATCGTGCTGCGGCAGACCGCGCTCACGCTGTCGGCCGCTCCCGCGACCGCGAACAGGATCAGCGCCGGAACGATCGACGTGACCGCGCCGGCCGCGGCGATCGCAACTCCCCAGACGGCCACCGCTCCCAGCACGACCCGGCCGAGCCAGCGCGCGTGCTCGAGCCAGCCGGTGGTTAGCGCCGCGATCGTCGCGCCCGCCGACACCGACGCGAACAGGAAGCCGGTGCCGCTCGCGCCGGCGTGGTAGAGCGACAGCGAGAGGACGGGGAACAGCGCGCGCGGCATCCCGAACGTCATCGCGCAGAGGTCGATCGCGAAGCTCCCGACGAGTGCCTGCGAGCGTCGCACGAACCCGAGCCCGCTGCGGATCGAGCGGAGGACCGGCTCGTGCTCGGCGCCGGCCGGCAGCTGGGCCGACATGGCGGCGGCGGCGAGGACCATGCCGAGGCAGGTGACGGCGTCGACGGTGTACGCGGCGCCCAGCCCGAGCTCGGCGATGAGCACCCCGCCGAGCGCCGGGCCGGCGACCATCGCCACCTGGTACATCCCGAACGTGAACGAGAGCGCCGAGCGAAGGCGCTCGGGGGCGACCACGTTGGGAACGATCGCCGCCCGGGTGACGCGCTCCACCGCGCTCCCGGCCGCGGCGCCGGCCGCGAGCACGTAGAGGAGCCACAGGGGCGGCGAGCCGGCGAACGCGGCGACCGCCAGCGCGGCCGCGACGGCCACGAGTCCGACCTGGACGGCGAGCAGTAGCCGCCGCCGGTCGAAGCGGTCGGCCAGCGCGCCGGCGAACAGCGACGCCGCGACCAGCGGCCCGAGCTCCACCAGCCCGAGCAGGCCGGTGAGCGCCGGCGACCGCGTCTCCACATACACCTGGTAGGGCAGTGCCACGAGCCCGGCCTGGGTGCCGAAGCCCGTGACGAGCCCGCCGATCGTGAGCAGCCGGTAGTCGCGCGACTCGCGCAGCGCACTGGTGTCGACGGCGATCCGGAACGGCAGCCGCACTCAGCGGAGGCCGCTGTCGCACGGGAGGTCGGCGCGCGTGAATTCGTGCGCCTTGACCTCGAACTCCACGCGCGGACATTCCGGCCACCAGTCCCTCGTGTAGCGGCGCGTGAGCCGGTAGCTGCCCGGCACGAGCCCCACCCGGAAGCGGCCGTGCTTGCCCGTTCGGCGCTCGGCCACGATCGTGCGGTCGGGCAGCGTGCGGATGCGGATCCGGGTCTCGAAGCCCTTCGGCCCGCAGTCGTCACCGGGCGTGCTGGGTCCGCCGCACGTCGGCGAGATCGTGACCTGGCCCCTCACGCCGGAGTCCAGCTTGGCGGCCGCGACCGCAGGGAGCGCGAACAGGCCGATCAGGAGCGCGATCAGGACCCGAGCCATACGGGCCACGGTAGCGCGCGACGGGCTACTCGGGCGTCGGCCCGAAGCTCTCTTCGGCGGCGAGCGCCACGAGGCGCACGTGCGCGCGGGAAACCATGATGAACGACGCCTGCCGGGTGACCTCCGGGCCGTCGAGCGCGGTGACCGTGGCCTCGCTGATCGCGAAGAACTCGCGGTCGCGCTGGTTCACGTAGTCGGAGAGGCGGCTGCGGTAGCCCTCGCGGGGGAGGGTGAGCTTCCCCTCGATCCGGTAGCGGTCCGTCTCGAGAACGATGTCTTCGTGGCGCAGGTCCATCGGCGGCGCATCCTAGCGATGGCTCTGCCGCCTGCCTCGCCCGCGATGGTTACGCTTCGGCGCTCCCAGCGGGGAAGGACCCGATGAGCGACTCGAACTCGAGCTACACGCGACGCAGGCTTATCCAGACGGGCGGAGCAGGTGCGGTGGCGGCCGCGCTGGCCGCGAGCCCGGTCGAAGCCAAGAACCACCGCAAGCGCCACAAGGCCGACGTGATCGTGGTCGGGGCGGGCTACGCGGGCCTGACCGCGGCCTACAGGATCGCCGCCAAGGGCAAGTCGGTGATCGTGCTCGAGGCACGCAACCGCGTGGGCGGGCGGGCCTTCAACCACGACCTCGGCAACGGCAAGTGGTCGGAGCTCGGGGCCACCTTCGTCGGGCCCACGCAGGATCGCGTGCTCGCGCTCACCAAGGAGATGGGCATCGGCCTGTTCAACACCTACGACAAGGGCGACAACGTCTATCGCCAGGACGGGCAGAACCAGACGTACTCCGACACGGGTCCGCTCGGCACGGCGCCGCCCGACCCGATCGCCACTCCGGACGTGATCGCCACCGTGGCGCAGCTCGACCAGATGGCCACGACGGTGCCGGTCGACGCGCCGTGGACCGCCCAGAGCGCCGAGGACTGGGACAGTCAGACCCTCTACTCGTGGGTCAAGGCGAACAGCTCCGGCAACCCGCGCTTCATGGACCTGCTCCAGATCGCCACGGAGCCGATCTTCGGCGCCGAGGCGCGCGACATCTCGCTGCTGTACACGCTCTTCTACATCGCGGCGTCGGGCAACGAGAAGAACCAGGGCACGTTCGAGCGCAACTTCGACACCCGCGGCGGCGGCCAGCAGCAGCGGATGCGGGGCGGCACGCAGGGGGTGCCCAAGCGGCTCGCCAAGCACATCGGAAAGAAGCACGTCCTGCTCCACTCCCCGGCACGCCGGATCGTCCAGTCGAAGAGTGGCGTGCGCGTGGACAGCGACCATTTCAGCGTGCACGGCAAACGGGTGATCGTCGCCGTGCCGCCGCCGCTCGCGGGCCGGATCCGCTACCAGCCCAAGCTGCCGAACAACCGCGACCAGCTCACCCAGCGGATGCCGATGGGCACGCTCATCAAGGTCGAGGTCTTCTACCCCAAGCCGTTCTGGCGCGGGGATGGCCTGACCGGCCAGGGACTGAGCGACGAGGGGCCGATCAGCGCGACCTTCGACATCAGCCCACCCGACGACGCCAGGCCCGGCATCCTCATGGGCTTCGTCGGCGGCGACCGGGCGCGGCTGTTCCAGTCCCAGCCCGCGAAGGTCCGCAGGGCGCGCATCATCGACGAGCTGGTCAAGCTCTTCGGCCCGCAGGCCGCGAAGCCGAGCGAGTACCTCGAGTTCAGCTGGGTCAAGGAGAAGTGGACGCGCGGTTGCCCCGTGAGCGTGCTGGGCCCCGGCACGCTCGTGGGCTTCGGCTCCGCGATCCGCAAGCCGGCCGGCCGCATCCACTGGGCGGGGACGGAGACGTCCACCTACTGGTGCGGCTACCTGGACGGGGCGGTGCGCTCCGGCGAGCGCGCAGCCCACGAGGTCCTGGCCGAGATCTAGTGCTCCGCCGTCGCGGACTCGCCGCCATCGCGCTCGCCGCGGCGCTCGTGCTGGCGCTCGCGCCCGCGGCCGGCGCCCGCACGAAGTTCGACACCAAGGTCTTCGCGCGCGTCCCCGCGCCCGGCTACCCGGCGCTCTCGCTCGTCGGCCCCGACCGCACGATCTACGTGGGCACGTTCACGAACGCGTCGGGGTCGGACACCGGTCCCTCGAAGGTCTTCGCGTACTCGCCGAGCGGCAAGCTCCTGCGGACGTACGTCATCAAGGGCCAGACGCCCGGAGCGGCCCACGGCGTGCAGGTGGCGGCGATCGACCACCGCGGCGTGCTCTACCTGCTCGACCAGAACCCGTCGCGGGTGCTCAGGCTCAACCCGCGCAGCGGCAAGCAGTCGACCTACGGCACGTTCCACGACGTGCAGCCGTGCGCGCCCGGCGTCGCGCCGGCCGACTGCTCGGACACGGTGATGGACAACACCCCGGAGCCCGACTACGCCGCGTGGGGTCCCGACGGCAGCCTGTACGTGACCGACTACACGCAGGGGCTGCTCTGGCGCGTGCCGATCGGCGGCGGCACCGCGCACGTGTGGTTCACCGACCCGCGGCTCGACGGCTCGCTGTTCGGCCCCGCGGGGATCGTGATGCTGCCCGACCACCACACGCTGATGCTCGACACGAGCGCGGGCGGCGCCACGTCCCCGGACGCGACGACCGGGGAGCTGTACAGGCTGCCGGTCCTCCCCAACGGCCGCCCGGGCACGCTCACCAAGCTGTGGGAGAGCGGGCCGAAGGAGGCGCCGGACGGGTTCGCGCTGGCCAGGTCCGGCAACGTGTACATGGCGCTGGTGGGTCCCGACGTGAACCAGCTCGTGGTGATCTCGCCGACGGGAACCGAGCTCGCGCGCTTCCCGGGCGACACCTCCGGCGACAACGGCTCGCAGATCCCGTTCGACGAGCCGTCGAGCGTGCAGTTCGACGGCCGGCGCATGATCGTCACCAACGACGCGTACATCTCCGGCAACGCGGATCACTTCGCGCTGTTCGACGTGTACGCGGGGGAGCGGGGGGCGCCGGTCTACGTGCCCGGCCAGAAGCGCTACCGGCTCACCGTGAAGCCGCGGAAGGTACGGGCCGGCACGAAGCACACCTTCCGCTTCCGGGTGCTCGTCGGCGGCAAGCGGCTGCGAGGGGCCCTCGTCAAGTTCGCGGGCCGGCGCGTGCGCACCGGAAAGCACGGAGGGGCGAAGCTCACGCTGCGCTTCGCCCATCCGGGCCGGCGGGTCGCCAAGGTGCGGATCAAGCGGAAGACCGTCGCGAGGGCAACCGTGACGGTGCGACCGGCGCCGAGCCGCTAGCTAGCGCCAGATCCCGAGCCGGCGCGCCACGCGCTCGACCAGCTCGAGCTGGCCGGCCGCGGCGGCGCGGAGGGCGGTGCGCATGCGGTCGCCGAGGTCCTCCTGCGGGACCTCCACGTTGAACTCGATCTCACCCGACTCCGAGCGGCTGCTCGTGCCTCCCGCCCGGTCGAGCGCGTCCAGCACGACCGAGTTGTCGGATGACACGTAGGCGCGGAAGCGCTCGACCCCGTTTTCACGCGCGCGGCCGCTGAGGGCGGCCAGGAGGGCCGTGGCCACTCCGCGCCGCTGCCAGTCGTCGGCCACCGCCACGGCCACCTCCGCCGCGTCGCGCTCGCGGGGCACCTGCACGTAGCGCGCCGAGCCCACGAGCCGCCCGCTGGCCGGGTCGATCGCGACCATCGCCTCGTGACGGTTGTGGTCGACCTCTGTGAGGTAATGGAGGTCCTCCGCGGTCAGCTCGGTCGCGGGGGTGAGGAAGCGCCGCCGCCGCGACTCCTCGCTGAGGCGGTGGAAGGCGTCGCTCAACAGCTCCTTGTCGCCGGGCGAGATCGGGCGGACGAGCACCGTCCGGCCGTCGCGCAGCTCGACCGTCGTTTCGTCTGGGGCCATGGGACGGGAAGCTAGCGTTGAGGCGATGATCGGGCACGGTTCGCTGTTCGGTGGGGCGCGCTCGATGGTCGCGGGCCTCGCGGCCGCGCGCCGGCAGCCGCGGTCACTCGAGCAGACGGCTCACCGCCAGTGGCCGGTCCCCGATCGCGCCTGGTTGATGGCGCAGACCTGGAGCGACCTGCTGTTCGCCCACTGGCGCGTGGACGCCGAGGTGCTCCGCGACGTCGTGCCGGCGAGCATTCCCATCGACGAGTTCGACGGCAGTGCCTGGATCGGCGTCACGCCGTTTCGCGTCGAGGGCTTCCGGCTCCACCGCAGTCCGCCGATCCCGGTCGTCCAGGCGTTCCCCGAGGTGAACGTTCGTACCTACGCGACGATCGGCGACCGGCCCGGCATCTTCTTCTTCAGCCTCGATACGGCCAGTCGCTTCGCCGTGGAGGGCGCGCGGCGGATCTACCGCGTGCCGTACTTCCACGCGCGCCAGCGGATCGCGCGGACCGGAGGGGAGGTCGCCTTCGCGAGCGAGCGCACGCAGCGCGACGGCCCGCCGGCGGAGCTGGACATTCGCTACCGGCCGGAGGGCGACTCGTTCGAGCCGGCTCCCGGCACGCTGGAGCACTTCCTCACCGAGCGCTACTGCCTCTACACCCTCGACTCCGGCGGACGCGTGCTCCGCGGCGACATCCACCACGCGCCGTGGCGGATCGCCCACGCCGGGGCGGACCTG
Source organism: Thermoleophilaceae bacterium (assembly GCA_034664365.1). GTDB lineage: Bacteria > Actinomycetota > Thermoleophilia > Solirubrobacterales > Thermoleophilaceae > AC-37. Next base: position 2,263 of record JAXDHW010000132.1, on the reverse strand, counting down.
GCGCGGAACACGATGGGCCGGCAGGTGGGACTGGAGCTGGAGGGCGCGCCGCTCGCGCATCTGGCCGAGCGGCGCGACGTCCTCTTCTGGACGCTCCAGCCGGTGTGACCGGGAGCGCTCGGCTAGCCGCCGAGGCGCTTCTTGAGCAGCTCCTTGCCCTGCTCGGCGCCCCTCTTGCTCGCCTCCTGCGCGCGGCGGAAGAAGTCCGCCAGGTCGGAGTCGCCGTCGCGCTCCGCGTCCTGGACGTACTCCTCGAGCCGCAGCGTGTTGCTGAGGCACTGCTCCGTGAACCAGATGACGTTGTAGTCCTTGTCCTTCGTCCCGGTTACCTGGCCGGTCTCCTGAGTGCTGGACTCCATGGGTCCTCCCCTGATCGGTGTTTCCACTACCTCAATGGGTTACCCGAGTCAGCCCTTCCTAGCCGCGGCCCTGCCGCCCTTGCGGCCGGCGGCTTTCTTCTGTGCCTGGTTGCCGCCGCTGCCTGAGCCGCTCGACTTCTGGCTCCGGCTGCTGCTCTGACCGCTGCCGGACTTCTTGCCGCCGCGTTTCTCCGAGCCCTCGGAGTTGGCGATCGCGGCCGCCCGTGACTTGCTCATGCCCTTCTTGCGCAGGCCCTCGTACTGCTTGTCGTCCTTGACGCTCGGTCCATGGTCCTTGGCCATTTCGGATACCTCCTCCGCAGTTGGCTTCAGAGCCCGCCGCGCCGTGTTCGCTGGACGCGCGACACGACGACATAGGCGGCGATCACCCCGATGAACACGAGGATGATGCCCCCGGCGATGACCGCGGCGCCCCCGATGGTGCTGGCGAGTAATGACATGCTGCTGCTCGGGTACCCGGCGCGGCGCTGGTGAATCGCGGCCGCTAGCGCATCCGCTCTAGGTCGTCCGGCGGCTCGCCGTGCAGCAGCCAGCCGCCGCCCTCGCGCCGGCTCACGCGGCCGGCGGCCTCGAGCTGGTTGAGCGCCGTGGTGACGGACGGGCGCTGCGCGCCCACGACCCGGCCGATCGTCTCGTGCGTCAGGCGGAGCGGCACGCTCACGCCCTCGGGTTGGACGCGGCCGAAGCGATAGGCGAGCTGCCAGAAGAGCACCAGCAGCCGGGCGTCGACGCGCCGCAGGTGCGACAGCGCGAGCAACTCCGCCAGGGCGAACGAGCGGCGCACGGCCGCCGTGACGATCCATGTGACGACCGGCTGCCAGCGGCACACCGCCGCGGTCACGTCGCGGTCGAGGATCGCCACCCGGGTCGCCTCGAGCGCGGTGACCTTGATGCCGGCCGGGAAGCGCACCTCACCGCTCGCCTCGTACTCCGGCGGCCGCAGCAGGTCGCCCGGGCCGACGAGCTCGGTCGTGGTCGTGTTCGCGAGGCGCACGTGCCGCGCCATGAGCCCCTCCACCACCAGGATCCCCATCGCGAGCGGGTCGAAGACGTCGGGGTGGGGCTCCGGCCACTCGCCCTCCTGGTAGGCGACCACGGGCGCGTCCAGCTCGCCGCGGGCGCGCTCGAGGTCCGCGGGCTCGATCAGCGCGGTCACGTCGGGCAGCGTGTCGAGGAGGCAGACGGTCTCTGGGCGAGTGGCCATGGGGCGGACAATCAAAGCGCATGCGCGCCGCGGGACCCGTTTGCGTCCGCGCGACCGGGGGAAGCCACGATGTATGGAGAGCGAACACCCGCCCCGTCCGCATCCGCCGCCGGGGCCGGATCCGCGGCCGCCCCAGCCGCCGCCGCAACCGCCGACACCCACGCCGGATCCGATGCCGGACCCGCCGGATCCCGGCCCGGTCATCTAGCGGGTCCGCTGTCGTCAGTCGCGCGCGCGCCAGCAGAGGCAGCGCTCCGGCGCGAGCAGGAGATACGGCCCCGCGGGCGGGCGGTCCCGGTACGGCGGGTACTTGGCCGCGAGCGCGTCGAGCACCCCAGCCGCCGGCTCGTCGTGGATCTCGACGTCGCCGAGCACCTGGACCCAGGCCAGCCGGTCCCAGTCGTCGGAGTAGACGTCGACCGTGAGGGCCGCCGCGGGATTGGTCCGCAGCCAGCGCACGCGCGCGAGCTCGCGCCCGGTGGCGCGCTTGGGCTTGTGGTCGACCGCACTCCACAGCGCGTCGTCGAGAGCCGCGAACGTGACCGGCAGGACGCGGGGGCGGCCATCGGCGTCGAGGAAGCCTAGGCGCGCCACCCGGCTGTCGTCGATTAGCACGCGCGCCCACCCGGGTAGCTGTTCGAGGGAGGGTGGCATCAGGCGTGTGTCACGATAAAGCTTG
>JAXDHW010000109.1:0-3626 GCA_034664365.1 Thermoleophilaceae bacterium | reverse complement strand
CGGGTGCGGTATCGGGGCGACTCGGTGGAGTGCCCGTGCTGCGGTGGCAGGTTCCGGCGCTTCATGCCGCGCGCTGGGCGGGCGGACGCGGCGTGCCCGCGCTGTGGCTCGCTGGAGCGGCACCGGCTGCTGTGGGTCTGGCTGCGCGGGCACGGCGCGCTGGGGGGCGCGGTCCGGGATGTGCTGCACGTCGCGCCCGAACCGGGGCTGCGGAGGGCGCTGCGCGGGGTGCCGGGTGTGCGCTGGGTGGGTGGGGACCTGTCGCCCGAGGACCCCGGCGTGGCGGCGCTCGACCTGACGGCGCTGCCGTTCGCCGACGGCTCGTTCGACATGGTGCTCTGCTCGCACGTGCTGGAGCACGTGGCTGATGACGGGAGGGCCATGACGGAGGTCCGGCGTGTGCTGCGGCCTGAGGGGTTCGCGGTCCTCCAGCAGCCCGTGGACGATCGGCTCGAGCGGACGCGCGAGGACCCTGGCGCGCCGCCCGCGGAGCGCCTGCGCCTGTTCGGCCAGGAGGACCACGTGCGGATCTACGGGCGCGACTTCGTGGAGCGGCTGCGGGCGGCCGGGTTCGAGGTGGAGGTGGTGCGCCAACGCGCGGGTGATGACCCGCTGCGCTCGTCCGACATCTACGTCTGCCGCTCGGCGCGGTAATCGATCAGGGCGAGAAGCGCGCGGGCCTGGCGGGCGCGGTCGGCGTTCTGCTCGACCCAGGCGCGGCCGGCGCGGCCCATCGCGACGCGGTCGTCGGGATCGGTGGCGAGGAGCCCCGCGATTGCCGTTGCCAGCGCATCGTGGTCGCGTGGCGGCACCAGGCGCCCTCGGTCCGGGCCGATCAGCTCCGGCAGGCCCACCTCCCCGGTTCCGAGCACGGGGACCTCCAGCGCCATGGCCTCCGACACGACGGTGGGCGTGCCGTCGCGGTCGCCGTCCGCGGCGACGACGCACGGCAGCACGAACACGGACGCGCCCTCCATCAGATCGCGCACCTCTTCGTTCGGCACGGCGCCCAGGAGCCGCACCGGTGCCCCGGTTTCGGCGATGAGGGACTCGAGCGCGGGCCGCTCCGGCCCCTCCCCGACGATCAGCACCTCGCGGTCGCGGACGACGGCAGCGGCCCGAGCGAGGTCGTCGAAGCCCTTTTTCTCGACGAGCCGACCCACGGCGACGACGGGGCCGGAGGGGTCGTAAGGCCGCCGGCGCGAGAACCGCTCGAGGTCCGCCCCGACGAGCATCACCTCCACCTTCCCCGCGTGCTCGGGCGCCACCTCGACCAGGTGCCGGCGGTTGTACTCGCAGTCGGTGACGCAGAACGCGGCGGCGGCGAGGTTCGCCCGCATCGCTCCGGGATCGCGGAACGTGTCGGTCGCGTGCGCCACGAACGAGAACGGCGTGCCGGAGAGATCGCTCAACAGCCGCGCGATGTCGGCCGCCTCGGTGGCGAAGTGGGCGTGGATGTGGCGCGCGCGCCGAGCACGCTCCACCCACGGCGCGATCCTCAGAAGCCCCCTGACGCGCGAGCCGTCGGGCGGCCAGAACCGCTCACCACGGGCGCCTCGGACGAATCGCGCGGGATGCCGGGCAAGGGCGGCGACGCGAGCGACGGGCCCGGCGGGATACACGGCGGCGACCGCCGGCTCGTACCCCAGCGCCCGGCCCGCCCCAAGCGCCACCACCTCCACCGGCTGCCCGGCCGCGATCAGCTCGCGGATCTCGCCCTCGACGAAGGTCTGCGACAGCTCCGGGTAGCGCTCGAGGACGTACAGGACCGGCGCGCGGCTCACGCCGGCGCGCCCTCGCCCGGCACGGGCGGGGCCGGCAGCCCGGCGGCGCCCGGGCGGATGTAGCCGCCGACCTCGCCGAGCAGCCGTCGCTCCTGCGCGAACGTGGCGGCCGCGTAGATCGCGAGGAACAGGACCACCTGCGCGATCGCCTCGGCCGGCCCGCGGGCGCCGCCGTCGGCGAGCCGCCACAGCAGCACGCCCCCGCTCGCCGCCACGGCCGGCGCCAGCGACCGCACTATCAACGCACCCAGCCGCAGGTCGGGTAGGAGCCGCTTGACGTACACCGCGCGCGTGCCGAACGCCGCCGCCATCACGGCGAACATCCCGTAGGCGAACCCGTTCACGCCGGACGAGAACAGCAGCGGCACCGGCACCGCGAGGAATGCGACGAGGCAGGCCAGCGCGTAGACCGCCTGCGGTCGCGACACGCCCACCGCCCGGTAGAACGCCGTCCAGTTGAAGCCGAGCTGGTGCACGGCGGTCGTGATCCCGAGCACCTGCAGGAGGACGGTGGCCGGCGCCCACTTGTCGCCCAGCACCCAGCGCACGAGGTCCGGCGCGAACAGCGCGAGCGCGGCGCCGAACGGCAGGGCCCACATCGCCGTCAGCCGGTTCGACTTCACGAACAGCTCGGTCATCGTGCCGCGCTGGTCCTTCACGGCGCAGATCGCCGGGTAGATCGTGGCGGTCACCGCGCGGTCCGCCCGGTCGGCGTACTGCGTGAGCGTGATCGCCAGCGTGATGAACCCGGCGCCGGCCAGGCCGAGCTTCTCGTCGAACGCGAAGATCTGTCCCTGCCGGATCACGAGCCCGGCGACCGCCGCCACGAGGATCGGCCACGAGAAGCGCGCGTACTTGCGCACGCTCGGCCCGTGGAGCCGCAGCTTGAGGGGATACGGCGAGACGCGGATTGCCACGGCGGCGGCCAGCACGTTGCCCACGAGCGCGCCGAGCACGAGCCCCCACACGCCGAGACCGATCGCGACCAGCGTGATCGTGGCGGCGAAGGTCGCGACCGGCACGACCGCCTGGAGTCCGCGCTGGCGTACGAAGTCCATCCGCCTGAAGAAGACCCACGCCGGCGACTGGAGCGCGAACGCGATTGGCAGGTACGCCAGCGCGAGCATCAGCGGCGCGAGTCGCCACGAGCCGTAGATCGCGGCGATAGCCGGGGCGAGCGCCGCGACCAGCAGCGCGAACGCGCCGGCGAGCACCAGCTCGATCGTGAAGGCGCGCTGGAAGGCCAGCTCCTGGTCGGCCTCGTCCTGCTGTACGTACTGCTCGTCGATCCCGACCTGCTTGAGGGCCAGGAGGGTCACCACGGTCACGGATACGATTCCGTAGAGGCCCACTTCGGACGCCGACAGCAGCCGTGCGACAACCACGTTCTGCGCGACGATGATCAGCTCCACGACGACCAGGAACGCTCCGTTCACGAGGGCGCCGCGGGCGGTCCGCCGGCGCAGCTCGGCGCGCGGGAAGCTGAACCTCTCAGACGCCACCGCGCTGAGCTTAACCGCGGCGTGAGCCGCCCAGACGCGGCCCACTCGGCTCCCGAGGTGAGCGTCGTGGTGCCCACGCGCGACCGCGCGGAGCGCCTGCCGGTGCTGCTCGAGGCGCTCGCCGCGCAGACGCTCGCCCGCGATCGCTACGAGGTGGTGGCGGTCGACGACGGCTCGGCCGACGACACGCCGCGGGTGCTGGCGGCGGCGGATGTGGACCGCGTGGTGCGGCACGAGCGCTCGCGTGGACCGGCGGCGGCGCGCAACAGCGGCTGGCGCGCGGCGAGCGCGCCGCTCGTGGCGTTCACGGACGACGACTGCCGCCCCGAGCCGGGCTGGC
>JAXDHW010000090.1:0-5264 GCA_034664365.1 Thermoleophilaceae bacterium | reverse complement strand
CCGCGGCGAGCAGCTCGCGACAGCGATCCGCCGACAGCCGCTCGCGCGTCTGCACGTTGACCGACTCCGAGTGACCTGTGTAGACCGGGACCCGGGTGCAGGTGGCCGACACCGCGATGTCCTGGCTCCCGAGGATCTTGCGCGTCTCGTTGACGAGCTTGAGCTCCTCGTCGGTGTAGTCGGAGCCGTCGGGGAAGACGCCCGCCTGGGGCAGCACGTTGAACGCGATCTGGTGCGGGTAGACCGTGGGGCGCGGGATCGTGTCCGCCTCGATCACCGCGCGCGCCTGGTCGTGCAGCTCCTCCACCGCGCGCTGGCCGGTGCCGGAGACCGACTGCATCGTGGTGATCACGAGCCGCTCGATCCCGGCGGCGTCGAGGATCGGCTTGAGGGCCACGACCATCTGCATCGTCGAGCAGTTGGGGTTCGCGACGATGCCGCGGTGCCTCGCGAGGTCGTCGGGGTTGACCTCGGCGACCACGAGCGGCACGTCGTCCCGCATGCGCCAGCGCGAGGAGTTGTCGACCACCACGGCCCCGGCGTCCGCGAAGCGCGGTGCCCAGTCGCCGCTCGTGCCGCCGCCGGCCGAGAACAGCGCGATGTCGAACCCGCGGATCGACTCCTCCGACAGCGTCCGCACCTCGAGCTCGGCTCCGCCGAAGTCGATCCGCCTGCCGGCCGACCGCTCGGACGCGAACGCCACGACCTCGTCGGCCGGGAAGCGGCGCTCGCGCATGATGTCGAGCATCGTGGAGCCCACGGCTCCGGTGGCGCCCACGACCGCGACGCGCATCAGCGTGCTCCGGGACGGTGGTCGTCGCCGCGCGGCTCCTCGCGCTGGATGCCGTCCTTCCCCAGCTCGAACGCCGCGTGCAGCCTCTGCACCGCGGTCGGCACGTCGTCCTCGCGAACGACGCATGAGATCTTGATCGGGGACGTGGAGATCATCTCGATGTTCACGCCGGCCTCGCCCAGCACGCTGAAGGTCTTGGCCGCGACGCCGGGGTGCGTCCTCATTCCCGCTCCCACGAGCGAGACCTTCCCCATGTTTGGGTCGGTCGCAATGTGGCCGATCCCGAGCTCGTCGACGAGCGGCTCGAGCGCCTCCCGGGCCGTGACGAGGTCGGTCCGGGGGACGGTGAAGGACATGTCCGCGCTGTGCCCGTCGGACTCGGGCTCGTTCTGGATGATCATGTCGACGTTCACGTTGGCGTCGGCGAGCACGGTGAGCACGCGCCCGGCGACGCCGGGGCGGTCCGGGAGCTGCGTCAGCGTGACGCGGGCGTCCTCGGTCGAATGGGTGACTGCGGTGACTAGCGGGCGTTCCATGGTCTCGGCCTCCGTGAGTACGAAGGTACCCGGTCCGTCGTCGAAGCTCGACCGGCAGTGGATGCGCACACCATGGTTGCGCGCGTACTCGACCGAGCGGAGCTGGAGCACGCCCGCGCCGGAGGCGGACATCTCGAGCATCTCCTCGAACGAGACCTGCGCGAGCTTGGTCGCCTCGGGGACGATCCGCGGATCCGCGCTGTAGACGCCGGCCACGTCGGTGTAGATCTCGCAGACGTCGGCACCCAGCGCGGCGGCGATGGCCACGGCCGTGGTGTCCGATCCGCCGCGTCCGAGCGTCGTGACGTTGCCGTGGATCTCGTACTCGCCGTCGTCCGAGCGAAGCGACGCGGAGGTCCCCTGGAAGCCCGCCACCAGCACGATCCGCCCGGCGTCGAGCAGGCGCTCGATCCGCTCCGTTCGCACGTCCAGGATGCGGGCCTTGGTGTGGGAGGCGTCGGTGACGATCCCCGCCTGCGAGCCGGTCAGCGACTCCGCCTCGTGGCCGAGGTCGTTGATCACCATGGACGCCAGGGCGCACGAGATGCGCTCGCCCGTCGAGAGCATCATGTCCATCTCGCGCGGGTGCGGGCGGTCGGACACCTCGTAGGCCAGCGAGATCAGCTCGTCGGTGGTCTTGCCGCGCGCGGACAGGACCGCCACAACCCGGCTGCCGTCCTCCTTGGCCTGCACGATCCTGCGCGCGGCGGCGCGGATGCGCTCGCCGTCGGCGACCGAGGTCCCGCCGAACTTCATCACGACGGTCTGCGTAGCGGGGCCGCCCATCGCGATCCGAGGATAGCTTTCGCCCCTTGACCGGGCGGACCGTGGAACCCAGGTCGCGGGCGCGCCGAGCGGGCGCGGCGCTGGGCGTCGTCCTCGCGGCGACGACGCTGCTCGCCGGCTGCGACAGCGGCGGGAGCGCGAAGCCGAAGCGCCCGGCCGGATCGCCCGCCGCGCGCGCCCGCAAGCCGGCGCCGCCGCCGCGCTCCATCCTCGAGCGGCTGATCCCGCCGCAGGGTGCCGCCCTGCCCGGCGCGCGTGCCCCGGGCCAGATCCGCCGGCTCGTGGCCGCGCTTCCGGTAGAGCGCAAGGTGGCGCAGCTCCTGCTGGTGGGCTTCGACGGCACGGACCCCACGGCCTCGTTCTTCGGCACGCTCAAGCGGATGGACCTCGGCGGCGTGGTGATCCAGAGGCGCAACTACACGGGCGCGGTGGGCCTCGCCGCGTTGACGAACGCCGTGGCCAACGCGGCGGCGGGGTACACCCACGAGCGGCCGTTCGTCGTGGCGCCGCAGGAGGGCGGCAAGTTCTCGGCGTTCGCGGACCTGCCGCCGTCGCGCGCCGCGGGCGATCTCGGCAACGTCACGGAGGCCGCGGCCGAGGCGCGCCGCACCGCGCGTGACCTCAAGCGCCTTGGCTTGAACGGAGTGCTGGCCCCGGACATCGACGTGGGAGCGTCCGCCCCGGATCCGCTCGGCCCGCGCGCGTACTCGGACGACACGGGCGAGGTGAGCCACTACGCCGCCGCCGTGGTGAGCGCCTTCCGCGGCGCGCGCATGCTGTCGGCCCCGTCGCACTTCCCGGGGATCGGCGCCGCGTCGCAGCCCACCGACGACGGGCCGACCAGCGTGGGGCTCAGCATGGCCGAGCTCCAGCGCCGCGACCTGGCCCCGTTCCGGGCGGCGATCAAGGCGGGCGCGCAGGCGATCACGGTCGGCCACGCGGCCTACGCTCCCGACTCGTTCGTGGTGCCGGCGTCGCTGTCGCACACGATCGAGACCAACCTCCTGCGCGGGGGGCTCGGCTTCCGCGGGATCGCGATCACCGACGACCTCGAGGCGGGCGCCATCACCGCGGGGAACTCGGTGCCGAAGGCGGCGGTCCAGGCGGTCCAGGCAGGCGCCGACATGGTCTGGATCGGCGGGCCCGAGGCGGACTGGCTGAGCGCCTACCGCGCGCTGCTCGCGGCGGTGCGGAGCCGGCAGATCCCGCTGGTGCGCTTGAACGCGGCGGTGACCCGGATCGTGACGGTCAAGCGCGAGCTGGGGTTGCGCAACCGGCGCAAGCCGGTGGTGGCGCCTGTGCCCGTGCCCGGCGTGGCGCCCGTGGCTCCGGCCGCGCCGGCTGGTCCATAACGGGGCTCCAGCCGCGCCGCCTTCACGCGAGATCGCGATTGACGGTCACTATGACCGTCAAGTGCGAACTCGTGTGCTTCAGAGCGCCCGGCGGCCCTGGAAGGCCTTGCCCAGCGTGATCTCGTCGGCGTACTCGAGGTCGGCGCCGACGGGGAGGCCGCTCGCGAGCCGGGTGACCGTGACGTCAGGCGCCCGCTCGCGCAGCGCGTCCGCGATGTAGAGGGCGGTGGCCTCGCCGGTGGTGGTCGAGTTGGTGGCCACCACGATCTCGGCCACGCCTCCGCTGTCGACCCGCTTGAAGAGCTCCGCGAGCCTGAGGTCCTCCGGGTCGATCCCGTCGATCGGCGACAGCGCGCCGCCGAGCACGTGGTAGCGGCCGCTGAACTCGTGTGTGCGCTCGATCGGGATCACGTCGCTCGGCTCTTCGACCACACAGATCACGTCGGGGCTCCGGCGCCCGTCCTCGCAGATCCGGCAGAGCGGGCCCACCGCGAGGTTGAAGCAGACCTCGCACTGCCCCACCGTCTCCTTCACCTCGCGGATCGCCTCGGCGAGCGGGAGCGCCTCGTCGGTGGGCGTGCGGAGGATGTGGAAAGCGAGCCGCTGGGCGGTGCGCTGCCCGATGCCGGGCAGGCGCGCGAGCTCCGTTATGAGCCGGTTGACCGGCGGCGAGAACACAGCGGCCGAGCTTAGCTTCGGGTGCGGCGGCGCTCGGTCGAGCTACTGGATGGGAGCCGGCGAGATGTCGCCGAGCATCGGCGTGCCGAGGCGCGGCTGCTCGCCGACCTCGATCGCACCCTCGCGGATCAGGCGCGCCATGACCGCAACCATGGCCGGGTCGAACTGCGTGCCGGCGTGCGCCTCGAGCTCGGTGAGCGCCTCGGCGGTGTCCTTCGGCTTGCGGTAGATCCGCGGGCAGGTCATCGCCTCGAGGGCATCCGCGATGTGCAGCAGGCGACTCTCCACGGGGATCTCCGCGCCCGCCAGCCCGTCCGGGTAGCCGCGGCCGTCGATCCGCTCGTGAAGATGGCCGACCCACTCGGCGATGTCGGGCATACCGGCGCCGGCGATGATCGCGTGCGCCAGCTCCGCGTGGCGGCGCATGACCGCGAACTCCGCCTTCGTGAGCGGGCCGGGCTTGAGGAGGATCGCGTCGCGGATCCCGATCTTGCCCACGTCGTGCAGGAGCCCGGCCATCCGGATCGACTCGACGCTGTCCTCGGACATCCCCATCGCCGACGCGAGCGTGGCGGCGTAGAAGCCGACGCGCTGGGAGTGCATGTGCGTGAAGCCGTCGCGAGCGTCGACCGCGCGCGCCAGCGCGTGGACCGTGTTGAAGAGGCCGGTGCGGCGGAGGCGCGCGGCCTCCTCCTCGGCGGAGAGGGCGGAGTCATCGTTGGCGGAGTAGACCGAGGTGCGCCCCGGGGCGGCGGACTTGGACCAGTACATGGCGCCGTCGGCGTAGCGCATGAGGTCGGCGCGGCCGATCGCGTGCCGCGGGAACTCGGCAAGCCCGACGCTGAGGGTGAGCGGCTCCACGTCGGCCGCCGCCAGGCGCGCCGCGACCGCGGTCCGCAGCCGGCCGACGACATCCTGTGCGGCGTGCACGTCGCAGCTGCTGAGGGCGAGCATGAACTCGTCGCCGCCCACGCGGCCGCAGAGGTCGCCGGGGCGCAGGTCGCACGAGAGCCCCTCGGCCACGGCGGCAAGCGCGGCATCGCCGTAGGCGTGGCCGTGGGTGTCGTTGAGCTGGCGGAAGCCGTCGACGTCGATCGCGACGATCACGACCGACCAGCT
>JAXDHW010000056.1:0-2595 GCA_034664365.1 Thermoleophilaceae bacterium | reverse complement strand
GCCGCGTCGCCGCGGGACGAGAACGTCCACAGCCCCGCCGCGACGCCGGCGACGAGCACCGGGATCAGGAGCAGCAGCGCGCGCCGGGTGGATCGGCTCGGTTCCACGCGGCGTCAGGGTAACCGGGCCGGAGAAGCAGAAGGGGCCGGCTTGCGCCGGCCCCTTCGTGCAGTTCCTGGCGAGCGCCGCTTACTGCGGGCAGCTCTCCCGGTTGGTGTCGCCCTGGCCGGGCGGACCGGTGTGCGTCCCGCTCGGGTTGACGCCGTCGGTCTTCTTCGGACCGCAGCCGGGCTTGTACTGCGAGTTGGAAGCGCTTCCGTTGCCGTTGCCGTTGCCTCCACCCGCGATGACTCCGCCGGTGCCGGCGGCCATCAGCGCAAGGGTCAGGAAGGCGGCGATGCCTCGTGACTTCAACGCGAATCCCTTCGGTCGTGAGGTCGCGGCGGTTGCCATCGCCCTCGTCTTGATCCTGTCCAGATCGAGCGCTGAAGCCTCCGGGCGCTCCTTGCGGAGTCGCTCGGCCACCTCCTGCAGCTCGACGGGAAGGTTCTCGTCGTTTGCTCTCATCGAAGCCTTATACGAACAAGGCCGGCGGTTCCTTACCGGCCAATCGTGATTTCTTTTCGGCCGTGATCCGCCGCGCCGGCCTGACAACGGCAGCCCTCCTCGTCCTGCTCGCCGTACTGCATGCCGCTCCGGCCGGCGCCGCGCAGGCCCGGGCGGGCGCGGCCAACCCGCCGTCGCCGAACCTTCTCGCCAAGGTTTCTCCGAAGGACCGGCGCGACTGGCTCCGCGCGATCGCGATCGCCGACCGCACGAGCTCCGTCCGCGGCCAGCGCACGCGCTACCCGGGGCTCCGCTCCACCTCGTTCGCGCGCGAGGGGCGCTGCTGCATGACCGTCTGGTACACGGCGCGCGGCGACGTCCGCGCCGTGGTCAAGCTCGACCTCCATACGGGAGCGATACGCGAGCAGTGGTCGGGCTGGCAGGCCTCATGGGAGATGGCACGCGGCTACCAGGGCGACTTCGGGCACTCGTTCAACTCCCCCTGGGTGCTGATCCCGCTCGGGCTCCTGTTCCTCGCCCCGTTCTTCGACCCGCGGCGGCCGTTCCGCCTGCTCCACCTGGACCTGCTCGTGCTGCTCGCGTTCGGGATCTCGCACGTGCTGTTCAACGCGGGACACATCGGCGAATCCGTCCCGCTCGTCTACCCCGTGCTCGGCTACCTGCTCGTGCGGATGCTGGTGGTCGGCTTCCGGCCCCGGCCGGCGCGCGAGCCGCTCGTGCCGTACGCGCGCGCCACGTGGCTCGTGGTGGCCACGCTCCTGCTCGTCGGCGGGCGGATCGGCCTGAACCTCGTGGACTCGAACGTCCTGGACGTGGGCTACGCGGGGGTGATCGGGGCGAACCACATCGCGAACGGCGAGGAGCTCTACGACGGTCACTTCGCCGCCGACCCGCCGGCCGGCGACACCTACGGGCCGGTCATGTACCTGACATATCTGCCGTTCGAGCGCACGATCGGCTGGAGTGGGAAGTGGGACGCCGTCCCGGCCGCCCATGGCGCGGCGATCGCCTTCGACCTGCTCACCCTTCTCGGCCTGTTCCTGCTCGGGCGCCGGCTCCGGCCCGGGCCCGAGGGACGGCTCCTCGCCGGGGCGCTCACCTTCGCGTGGGCGGCCTATCCGTACTCGCTCTTCGCCCTGTCGACGAACTCGAACGACGCGCTGGTTTCCGCGATCGTGGTGTTCGCGCTGCTCGGGCTGGCGTCGGCGCCGGTGCGCGGCGCGCTGATCGCCCTCGGAGCGGCCGCCAAGATCGCGCCGGCCGCACTCGCCCCGCTGTTCCTCAACCCGCGCGGCGAGGGGCGGCGGCAGCCGCTCCTCTTCGTCGCGGCGTTCGTGCTCGTCCTGGTCGTGACGATCGTCCCGTTCCTGCCGCCTGGCGGCCTGCGCCAGCTCTACGACCACACGCTCGGGTTCCAGCTGGGGCGCAATTCTCCGTGCAGCATCTGGACGCAGGACACCGGGCTCGGCGGGCTGCACACCGTGGTCGAGCTGGTCGCGGTGAACTTCGCGGCGATCCTGCTGATCGTGCCCGCCCGGAAGAGCCTCCTCCAGGTTGCCGCCCTGGGTGCCGCGGTGCTGATCGCCTTCCAGATCGCCGCGGCGTACTGGTTCTACCTCTACGTCCTGTGGTTCGCGCCGCTCGTCCTGGTCGCGCTGTTCGCTCGCCACGAACGGACCGGGGTCTTGCGGCATTGACGATCGCCGCCATCATGGGAGGCGATGCGCGTCGAGCAATTCGAGCGCCTGTACGAGGAGCACGCCCGGCCACTCCTCGCCTTCCTGGTCTATCGGACCGGTAACCGCGCGATCGCCGAGGACGTGCTCGCCGACACGTTCGAGCGCGCGCTGAGGGCGCGCGGCCGCTTCGACCCGCGCCGGGCGAGCGAGAAGACCTGGCTCTACTCGATCGCGCTCAACCTGCTGCGCGACAGCGCGCGGCGGCAGGCGGCCGAGACGCGTGCCCTCGATCGGGCACAGCCGGTTCCGGCGGGCCAGACGAGCCCGGCGATCGACGCGGTGGAGGAGC
>JAXDHW010000040.1:0-7889 GCA_034664365.1 Thermoleophilaceae bacterium | reverse complement strand
CGCAGCCGCCGCTACTACTCCCTGACGAGCGAGGGCCGCAAGGAATACCGCCGCCTGGTGAAAGCGGTGCGCCCCTTCCTCGACTCGATCGCCCGCTCGATCGAGTCGATCGTCGCCGAGGTCTACGGAGACCGATGAGCGTCGCGCGCGAGGCCGTCACGGTCGTGCTGCCGCCCGAGGCGGCGTTCGACCTCTGGACCGACCTCACCCGCTGGCCGACGTTCGTGGACGGCTTCGGACACGTCGACCGCGTCGACGACGGCTGGCCGGCCGAGGGCGCGAAGCTCACCTGGCGATCGGGGCCGGCGGGCCGGGGCGTGGTCACCGAGCGGGTCGTCGCCTCCGAACCCGGCCAGCGCTTCGTGACCCAGGTCTTCGAGGAGCGGATGCGCGGCGCCCAGGCGGTCCACTTCACGCCGGTGGACGGCGGCGCCACCCGCATCGACATCGAGCTCGACTACGAGCTCACGAGCGGCGGGCCCCTCAGGGCCATCACCGACGCGCTCTTCATCCGGAGAGCGCTCACCGACGCCCTGAAGCGCACCCTGAGCCGCTTCTCCCGTGAAGCGGCCGAAGAAGCGGTCCTCTAGCCTTCCCACGCCGCCAACCAGGGAGCCATCAAGAATGTTCGTATTCAAAGCCGCCGTCGTCGGCGCCGGCACGATGGGAGGGGAGATCGCGCAGGTCGTCGCCAGCGCGGGCCTGCCCGTCGTGCTCAAGGACGTCAAGCAGGAGTTCGTCGACCATGGGCTCGAGAAGGCCGAGCAGGTCACCAAGGCCCAGCTCGGCGGCCTCGTCAAGAAGGAGAAGATCACCCAGGAGCAGGCCGACGCCCAGGCGGGCGAGATCCTCGGCCGCATCGCCGGGACCACCGAGTACGAGGGCTTCGGCGACGTCGACTTCGTGATCGAGGCCGTGCCCGAGCGGATGGAGATCAAGCAGTCGGTCTTCGCCGAGCTCGACGAGGTCACGCCCGGCCACGCGATCCTCGCGTCCAACACGTCGTCCCTCTCGATCACGGAGATGGGCGAGGCGACCTCACGCCCGCACAAGGTCGTGGGCTTCCACTTCTTCTACCCGGCGTCGATGCTCCGGCTGATCGAGGTCATCGAGGGCGATGAGACGTCCGAGGAGACGCTCCAGTCGGCCGCCAACTTCGCCCAGCAGATCCGCAAGCAGCCGATCCGCTGCGGCGAGGCGCCCGGCTTCGTGGTCAACCGCATCCTCAACTCGTCCGTGTCCGAGATCTGGCGCGTGCGCGACGAGGAGGACCTCGACGTGAAGGACGTCGACAAGGTCGTGTCGGAGTCGAAGGCGGCGCCGATGGGCCCGTTCTTCCTCGCCGACCTCCTGGGGCTCGACACCGTGCTCCACGTGGCGGAGCACCTGCGCGACAGCTTCGGCGACCGCTTCTACGTGTCGCCCGCGATGAAGGAGCTGGTCGACGCCGGCAACTACGGCCAGAAGACCGGGAAGGGGTTCTATGAGCACGGCTAGCACCACATCGCAGGCCACCGACACGCTGGTCGAGCGCTTCCAGCTCAAGGCCCTGGTCGAGTCCTGCCTCGTCGTCGAGGAGGGCATCGCCGGCGTCAAGGACGTGGACATCGGCCTGATGGCCGGCGCCGGGATCCTGCCGGGCCCGTTCGCGCGCGCGGACGAGCGCGGGCTCGACGACCTCCTCGAGGCCCTCGAGCGTGCGCAGGCCGAGTGGGGCGACGGCTTCGAGCCGCCGCTGCTGCTCCGCCGCCTGGTGAACCAGGGCCGGCTAGGAAAGAAGAGCGGCCAGGGTTTCTTCCCCTACCCGCAGCCCGACGACGGCCAGTCGCGCGAGACGATCGCGCTCGAGACGCGTGGGGACGTGGCCATCGTCTGGCTCAACCGCCCGCCGGCCAACCCGCTCTCGCCGCAGGTGATCCGCGAGCTCGCGGAGCTGTGGAAGGAGCTCGACGGCAACGCCCGGGCGGTCGTCATCGCGTCGTCGAACATCTTCACGTTCTCCGCCGGCGCGGACATCAAGGAGTTCACGAAGATGGACCCGTCGAAGGAGGGCGAGGAGCTGATCCGCGCGGGCCACGGGCTGATGACCGACATGGAGAAGTCGTCCACGGTCACGATCGCGGCGGTCAACTCGCTGGCGTTCGGCGGCGGCTGCGAGCTGTCGATGGCGTGCGACTTCCGCATCGCCGCGGAGTCGGCCACCTTCGGCCAGCCCGAGATCAACCTGGGGATCATCCCCGGCTTCGGCGGGACCCAGCGCCTGCCGCGGCTGGTGGGCGAGGGCAAGGCGCTCGAGATGAACCTCACCGGCGAGCCGGTCTCGGCCTACGAGGCGCTCCGCTTCGGCCTGGTCAACGAGGTCGTGCCGGACCACGAGCTGTTCGACACGGCACTGTCGTGGGCGAAGAAGCTCGCCGGTCAGGCGCCGCTCGCCATCGAGCAGATCAAGTCGGTGTCGGCCATGGGCGAGCTCGGCGAGGGCCTCGAGGCGGAGGCGCGCGGGTTCGAGAAGGCGTTCACCTCCGAGGACGCCAAGGAGGGCATCGGCGCCTTCCTCGGCAAGCGGCAGCCCAAGTTCAAGGGGAAGTGACCCCGCCCGGCACCGTCACCGCGGGCGCCACGCGCGTCGCCGATCTGCTCCGCTCCGCGGAGCGGGCCGTCGTCCTCACCGGCGCCGGGGTGTCGGTTCCGTCGGGCATCCCGGACTTCCGCACGCCGGGCAAGGGGCTCTGGGAGAAGGTCAACCCGATGGAGGTCGCTCACATCGACGCCTTCCGGCGCGACCCCGACCGCTTCTGGGGCTTCTACTCGCAGCGCTTCGCGGGGCTCGTGGACAAGCGCCCCAACGGTGCGCACGAGGCGATCGCGGAGCTCGAGCGCCGGGGGCTCGTCCGCGGCGTGATCACCCAGAACATCGACCGCCTCCACCGTGAGGCCGGCAGCCGCCGGGTGGTCGAGGTGCATGGCTCGATCGACCACTGCGTGTGCATGGAGTGCGGCGGGCGGGTCGGGCTCGACGAGGTGCTGAAGGAGCTCGAGGGCGGCGTCGGCACGCCGGAGTGCCGAGCCTGCATCGCTGCGCTCAAGCCCGACGTGGTGCTGTTCGGCGAGCTGCTCCCGCAGGCCGCGATGACCGAGGCACACGCGCTCGCGCAGGAGGCGGACCTGATGGTTTGCGTCGGGTCGTCGCTCGAGGTGTTCCCGGTGGCGTCCCTCCCGGGGATCGCGCTCGAGAACGGCGCCCGCATCGTGCTCGTCACCCAGGGCCCGACGCCCTACGACGCCGACGCCGAGGTCAAGCTCGACGGCGACGTGGTGGACGAGCTCGGCGCGGTCCTGGCCGCGCTGTAGCCGCGCGCTGCGCGCTTTAGTCGAAGGAGAGCGCGAGGTGCGCGTGGCGCGGGTCCGTGCCGCCGAGCTCGCGGCCGTTGACCCACACCCGGCCGCCGCGGCGATCGGAGCGCCGCCGTTCGCGCCGGGTCGAGTCGAGCCGCCGCCGGGCGGCAACCGCGCGCCCCACGCGCCGGGTGCGCTCGTCGTAGTCGCTCATCGCCACCACCGAGGACGTCTTCATGGACTTCATGTTCACGCTCGCTTCCCGCTCGGCCTATGGACAGTTGTCCAACATCTCCCCCTGGGCGTTCGACCGGTTGCCCAGTCGCATGCATAGGGTCCTCGCACCATCCCGCGCCCAGGTGAACCACCGGTAAACGGCGTGTAACGGTTTCGTCAAGAAGCGCCGCGACCGAGCCTGCGCCGCCGCAGCGCGGTCTCGATCGCGGCCACGGCGGCCGCGACCGCGTCCTGGAGCGCCGGCTCCGGGTCGGCGCGGAGGGCCATGTTGGCCGCCCGGGCGACCTCGTCGCGAGCGGACGCGAGGCCGGTCTCGTCGCCGGTCAGCTCCGCCAGCGCGGCCTCGAGCGCCACGCGCGCCTGCAGGGCCGCCTCGCGCGGGCGTCCGGCGTCGAGGTCGGTACGCGCCCGCAGCACCAGCTCCTCGCAGGCCAGCACGTCCTCGCGGCGGGCGAGCAGCGCCGCCAGGCGCTCGTCGGGTGCCAGGGCCTCGGAGCGCCGCCGCACGCGCGAGTTCGTGCCCGCTGGCGGCAGCTCGAGCGCCGCCGTGAAGCGCCCGTCGGCCACCTCGTCGCCGGAGCCGTAGCCGACGCGGACCGAGGTCGCTCCCTCCGGCGCCACGTCGCGCACGTAGGGGTCGAGGGCGGCGGCACGGTGCGCGCGCAGGAGGGCGTTGAGCTCGCGGGCCGCATCCTCCGCCTCGGACTCGATCGCGGCGCGGTCGCGGCCGAGCCCGTCGAGCCAGCCCTCCGCCTCCTCGGCGGACCCGAGGCCGGCGGCGCGGACGATCGTGGCCCGGGCCGTGGGCACCGGCTCCGGCCCGCCGTCGGCCGGCTCGACGCGCCGTGCGCGGCGCGAGAGGCGGGAGCGCCGGGGCGCGCCCACCGTGCGAAGGACCACGATGCGCTCGGGGTCGCCGCCGGCCTCGGCGCGGCTCACGTAGCGCCCGTCGGGCGGCCCGAGAGGGAAGGCGAACTCGAACTGGACGAACGGGAAGCGCTGGGCCGGCCCGGCGCCCGCCACCTGCGTGGCGCTACTCGCCGGAGTGCGCGTTGCTCGCGCGCTTCTTGCGCGCCGGGAGCGCGAACTTCGAGGCCTTGGTGGGGACCGTCGGGTTCTCGAGCTTGGCGAGCCGCGCGATCAGGTCGTTCCACTGGCCCGGCTTGAGAATCGTGAGCGCCTGCTTGCCGAGCTTCTTGTTGTCGCCGAAGAGCGGGTGGAAGCCGACGTGGATGTGGTCGTTGTGGTCGGCCATCGCCAGCGTGTTGGCGCCGAAGTCGAGCAGCGAGATGATCTGGTGCGGGCGCAGCGTGCCCTGGAGGGTCATCAGCCGCCTGACCGTCTGCTCGGTGATTCCGCCCTTGTCCTGGTGGCCGAGGATCGGGATGCCGTTGACCGCCCCGATGTCGACGGCGTTGCCGGACCAGTGCTCGGAGACGTTGCCCGAGGTCGTCAGGCGCGAGTGGCCGCTCTTCAGGCAGCTGACGGTCGGCCGCAGGCCGGACTCGGCGAGGAAGGCGAGCGTCGCCAGCACGCGGCGGTCGATCTGGCCGGTCCTGATGTCGCCGCGGCCGCCGGCGTAGATGTCGATCCGGTTGTCGTTCAGGACGCGCTTCTCGAGGAGCGGCTTCGGCAGCAGCAGGATCTGGCCGATCGAGCTGTCGCCGTGGAGGGCGTTCTTGCCGTTGGCGCGGTAGATCGCGGTCGACTCGAGCAGCTTCCAGCCGTCGAGGATCGGCTTCGGGTCGATGTCGGGGGCGCCCTTGCCGGCCGGGCGGATCTGGAAGTTGACGTGCGCGCCCTTGCGTGCGACCGGCTTGCCGACCCGGCCGAGCAGGGTGCCGGCGACCACGTGGGCGCCGGGGCGCAGCGGCTTGAGCGTGGCGTTCTGCGCGTTCAGGCCGAGGACGTGGGCGAAGAGGGCGTTGTAGCTCGAGTAGCCCTTCATGGTGGTCGACTCGTTGAAGATCTGCTCCATCGAGCCGGCCTTCTTGGCCTCGGCTCGCCACGGGTGGGCGTAGACGCGCGGCTTGACGACCAGGTGGCTCGAGTCGACGCTCGTGGCGGCGGGAGCCTTGACCTTGGCGGCCTTGCCGCGGCCGCCGAGCTGACGGCCGGCGCTCGCTGGGGCCGTGGGCTTGGGTGCGTTGGCCGAGACGGCGCGGGCGCCCGTGACCGCCTGGTCGACCTTCGGCACCGGGTACACGCGCGAGACGGAGCCGACGCCGTTGTAGGTGTACTGGTTGCCATACACGTCCTGGAGCACCATGAAGTTGCCGCGCTTCTTGCTCGAGCCGATCTTCTTGACGACGCCGTCGTTGACGGCGACGATCGGTGAGCCCTCGGCGGCGAAGATGTCGATCGACTTGCGGCCGACGGAGTCGGTCACGAGGTTGGCGGCGTTCTGGCCGGCCTTGACCTTGCGCGCCTTCAGCGTGCGCTCGAGCACGTCGTCCGCGTAGCGCGCGTGCGCGGCGACCGGGAAGCGGCCCTCGGTGAGGCCGGTCAGCGAGCCGACGAGATCGCCCGGGACGCCCGCGATCAGCTTCGCGCGGAGCATCACGGAGTCGACGTACCAGCCGGCGTGGTTGTAGGCGAAGATCGCCCGCCGGATGTCCTTGTCGCCGCCGGCGGCCTTCAGGTACTTGGCGGCGGCGAAGATCGCGTCGACCGGGTTGTAGGGGTCGCGCTTGCCGTCGCGGTTGGCGTCGACGCCGTACATCTTCCAGGTCGAGGGCAGGAACTGCATCCAGCCGACGGCGCCGGCGGTCGAGACCGACAGGTTGCGCCCGTAGTCGGACTCGATCTCGTTGATCGCCGCGAGCACCTCCCAGCGGATCGAGTACTGGTTGCCGGCGGCCTGGTAGATCGGCAGCAGGAAGATCGGCACGTGGAACTGGCGGATGACGAAGTTGGGGACGCTCGTGACCGACGTCGGGGCCGGCAGCGCGTCGAAGAACGTCGGGTTGTGCGACGTGGGGGAGCCGTCGTGGTTGCGCAGGGGGGTGTGCGTCTCCTGGCGCTTGCCCTTCTTGCGGTGCGAGTCCGGCGTGGCACCACCCTCACCCTGAGCGTGAGAGTCGTCGCGGGTCTTCTGGCCGTGCGAGGAGGGTTGCGGGCTACCGCCGCCGGACGAGGGCTCGCTGCGGCCGCCGCCCGAATCGCTCGTCTTGCGGCCGCCGCCGGGAGTGGTGTTGTCGGAGCCGCCGTTGCTCTTGGGGTCGCCGCCCGAGCCGCCGCCGCCGACCGGCGCGGGGGCGCCGGCGGTGATCTCCTCGATCGCCGTGCCCGGCAGGCCCGGGACCTGGCTCATCGGGAGGCCGGCCGGCGCGTCGACCGTGACCTTGATGATGCTGCCCGTGGGCAGCCGGACCAGGAACGTCCGGAGCTGCGCGCTGGCGGACAGGCTGAAGACCGCGAACAGCGCAGCGAGGATGCCCGCGGTGATAACCGCGTAGAGGACCCGCTTCTTCATCCCTGGGTGCCTCACTCCTCCCAACAAGCCTCCCCGAGACGGCCCGCGCCGAGTTGCGGCACGCTATCAGAAGCCTTCCCTGAAGGATGCACGTTCCATAGGCCATCTTTCCCCCGCTCAGGCAAACCCTCACATGGGTTCACGCGCGAGGGCCGGCCGGCCCGCTGATACGTCTGCAACGCCTCCACGAAGGTCGCAACACTACGCACCGAGCGCAGGTGCGGCGCCGGTTCACGCGGCGCCGACCAGCGGACGGAGGGGCTTTCGCGAGCATTCGCCGGAAGCTGACGCTCGACTCGAGGTTGAGACTCATGTTCCGAGGTCCTCTCGAGCGGCATTGAGAGCGTCCGCGGGGCAGCCTTTCCGGTAGCCTGACCGCCGTGACCGACGAGGCACAAGACGAGGGCATCCGTGAGCGCCTCTCGCGCCAGGGCGAGGAGGCACTCGGCAAGCTCGCGGAGGAGCTGGCCGGCAACCCGATGGTCACCGCCGCGCTGTCGCGCGCCTTCGAGGCGCGGGAGAAGGCCGTGAAGGCGCAGGAGGCGACGATGGGCGCCCTCGGGATCCCGTCCGCCGCCGACATCGAGCGGCTCACACGCCGGCTGCGGTCCGTTTCGCAGCGGCTCGAGGGCATCGAGGACGCCGTCGACCGGCTCGACTCGCGGCTCGAGGGCATCGAGGGCCGGCTCCACGCGGCCGGGGAGGCCGCCGGCGGCACCGGCGACCTCGAGGCCGTCTCGGCCCGGATCGAGGAGATCGCGCGCGACATCGCGGCGCTCCGCGAGTCGGTCGCGCCGGGCGCGGAGCCGCCGCCGCGGGCGCAGGAGCGCCTGACGGTCTC
>JAXDHW010000039.1:0-18674 GCA_034664365.1 Thermoleophilaceae bacterium | reverse complement strand
CTGTGGTCGATGTGGCTGTGGGTCAGGACGATTCCCTCGATCCCACGCGAGCCCGCGGCGCGCTCGATCGCGGCGAGGTGCTCCTCGATCAGGGGGCCCGGGTCGACGACCCAGCCCTCGGTCACGTAGCTGTTCGTGCCGTCGAGTGTGAGGGCGGACGGATTGGGGGCGCGCACCCGCACCACGCCCTCGGGAGCACGGTCATCGGCCATCATGTGCCGCCAACGATGCCAGAGGGGGGACGCGTGGCGGGCGAGCTGATGTCGATGTCCGCGGTCGAGCAGGCGGCGGCCGTGCGCACGGGCGACGTCTCCGCGGTCGAGCTCGTGGAGGCCTCGCTCGCCACGATCGACCGCCTGGACGGCGAGATCAACGCCGTCGTGACTCGGGTCGACGAGCGCGCGCTGGCGGAGGCCGAGCGCGTGCCGGCCGGCGACGAACGGCCGCTCGCGGGCGTCCCGGTCCTGATCAAGGACCTGACCCAGCTCACCGAGGGCGTGCGCACCACCTACGGGAGCGCGGCCACCGGCGACTTCGTGCCGCAGTTCGACACCTCGGTCGTGCGCAAGCTGCGCGAGGCCGGCGCGATCCTCGTGGGCAAGACGAGCACGCCGGAGCTCGGAATCCTCCCGACCACCGAGCCGCATCGCTTCGGGCCCACGCGCAACCCGTGGGACACGACACGCACGTCGGGCGGGTCGTCCGGCGGCGCCTCCGCCGCGGTGGCCGCCGGCATGGTCGCGCTCGGCCATGGGAGCGACGGCGGCGGGTCGATCCGGATCCCCGCGTCGTGCTGCGGCCTGGTGGGACTGAAGCCGAGCCGCGGCCGGATCTCGTTCGCGCCGCTCGTGCCGACGCCCGCGGGGCTCTCGACCGACGGATTCCTCACGTGGACGGTCGCGGACACAGCCCTCGCGCTCGACCTGGTGTCCGGTTACGAGCTCGGCGACCCGGTCTGGGTGCCGGCCCCCGAAGGGACCTTCACCGACGCCACCCGGCGCGAACCGGGCCGTCTGCGGATCGGGCTGACGACCGCCGCGCCCAACGGAGCGGACGTCCACGCGGAGTGCGTCGCGGCGACGCAGCAGGCGGCCAAGCTGCTCGAGTCGCTCGGCCACCACGTGGAGGAGGCGGCTCCGCCATGGGACGCCCCGGGCATCATCGACATGTTCAAGGACATGTGGATCGCGGAGGTCGCCGCGTCGATCGCGGGGCTGGGCAGGCTCATCGGCCACCCACTCGCGGAGGACGAGCTCGAGCCGCTCACGCGCGAGATGATCGCCGCCGCGCACGGCTTCGACGCCGTCGACGCGCTCATGCGGCTCACGGTGCTCCGGGCCTACGCCCGCGCCGCGATGGGCTGGTGGAGCGACCACGACGTGCTCCTCACGCCGACGCTCGCGCAGCCGCCCATCGTCCTCGGGTCACTCGACCCCGATCCCGGCGAGCCCGCGCTGACGATGCTCGACAAGGCGGGCGACTTCACCCCGTTCACGCCGCCCATCAACGTCACCGGACAGCCGGCGATCTCCCTGCCGCTGCACCAGTCGGCCGACGGCCTCCCGATCGGGGTCCAGCTCGTCGGACCGCCGGCGGGCGAGGAGCTGCTGCTGTCGCTCGCGGCGCAGCTCGAGGAGGCCGCGCCGTGGGTTGACCGCCGGCCCGCGCCGGCCGCCGCGGGCGCCTAGACCCGAGCGCTCAGGCGAACACGGCCATCGTGGCCGTGAAGCCGTGCACGAAGTTGCGACGGCCCACCGGCCCGATCTCGCCGGCGCAGAAGAAACCGGCCACGGGCGCACCGCCGAACGCCTCGTCGAGCGCCCTCGCGTCGTGGCCCGGAGCTCCGAACATGTGCGACCCGCGGCCGTTGCAGGTGAACAGCAGGGCGCCGGCCGGAGCGACAGGCAGTCCGTCGAGCGCGTCACGGAGGTCCTCGTCGGCGGACGCGCCGTCGCGCACCTGGAGCCGGACCGTTTGGCCGACGCGCACGTGCTCTCCGACCTGCACCGCCCCGGTCTCCTCCTCGATCCCGAGCAGGCCGCGGATGAGGAAGTCGCCGCGCTCGTAGTCGGGCTTGTTCTCGTCGATCACGACGCCCAGGAGGAGGCCGCGGGCCGCGAGCGAGCGCTCGTGCGGGTCGAGCTCGGCGATCGCCTGCCTCAGGCGGTCGAGCGCGGGCCTGCTCGCGAGCTCGAGGATCGCCGTGCCCTCGGCCGCCGTGACCACCATCTCCGGCCCGATCGGCCGCGCACCCTGCGACACGCACGGTCGGACGTCGACGCCCGCGAGCGTGACGCCGACCGCGCCCTGGGTGAGCACCTCGCCCCCGAGGATCAGCGTGCCGTGGCCGGGACCGGAGCCTGCGCTGGCAAGGCCGCCCACGACGGGCAGCTCGGGGTCCTCGCCGGCCACCTCCGCGAGGAGGCGCTCGACCGGGAACGAGTACGGGTCGGCGAGGAGGAGCATCGCGTCGGCACCCAGGACGTCGGGTGCGCCTGTCAACCCCACGCCCGACCCCGTGGCGACCGCGTTTACGTGGAACGGCTCGATCTCGGCCCCCGGCAGCGATGCCGCCCAGACGGCCACGCCGCCCCGCTCGAGCTCGTGCCCGCCGCCCACCACGCCCTGGGCGCCGCAGCCGATCACCGCCTCGGCTCCGATCCGGTCGCGGACCACGCGCAGACCGTCCTCGACGTGCTCGAGGTTGGGCGCCCCGCCGAACACCACGGCGAGGTCGGCGGAAGCGCCGCCGAGGCCGAGCGCAGCCCGCCCCGCGGCCTCGGCGAAGGCGTCCACGCCCGCGTCGTCGATGGCGAGGCCGGTGGCTATGCGTACCGGAGGGCTCATCAGAGGACGCGCAGCTGCGCCTCCCGCGGCGGCGGCCCGGGATCCTGGCCCACCAGCTCGCGGAAGCGCCGGGCCGACGTGGGGGCGTCGGCACCGCGGTTGTTGTTGAACAGCACGTGCACCTCGCCGGCCTCCTCGGCCATGGCGCCGACGCGGCCGGTGATCTCCTGCAGCTCGTCGTCGCTGTAGTCCCAGGCGAAGCGCTCGGCCACGGTCTTGCCGTGCATGTAGCCCTCGGCGTTCCGCCCGTGCAGGCGCATGTAGGCGAGGTCGTCGCGGGTTACGGCGTCGATCGGCGGCATGATCGGCACGTGGTCCTCGCGCGGGGCGTCGACCGCCACGTAGGCGGCGCCGTTCTCCGACATCCACGACAGCGTGTCCTCGGCGCGATCGCCCTTCACCCACAGCCGGTTGCGCAGCTCGATCGCCACGCGCCGCGGGTGCAGCGCGGCGAGGATCCCACGCAGCTCGTCGAGCTCGTTCTTGTCGGGCGAGAACGCGGGCGTGAGCTGGAGCAGGAAGGAGCCGAGCTTGCCGGCCTCCTCGAGCGGAGCGACCGCGTCGAGGGTTGCGTCGAGCATCGCGCTCTCGAGCTCCGGCGTGAGCCGCACGCGCCCGCGCGGGCCGAGGGACACGCCGTCGCGGAGGTCCGGCGGCAGCGAGTCGATGCGCGCGGCGTGGCGGGAGAGCAGCCGGTGGAGCTTCACGTCGAAGGTGAAGCCGGGCGGCGTGGCGCGGGCCCAGCGCGCGACCGTGCCGCGCTCAGGGACGGCGTAGAAGCTCGAGTTGAGCTCCACGACCTCGAACCGCTCGGCGTACCACCCCAGGCGCTCGCGCGCCGGCATCCCCTGCGGGTACCACTCCTCGACGAAGCCCGGGTCCGCCCAGCTGGAGGTGCCGACGAGGATGCGTCCGGGCATGGCTCGCACCGTAGCTGGCCGCGGCGCCTACCCGCGGCGGCCGAAGCTGTGGGCGGCGGGCATCACCGCGCGCAGGTTGTTCGTGTTCTCGTCGGTGCTCCACGCCCGCCGCGGCTCGATGTGCCGGATCTCGCCGAGCGGCAGGTCGGGGCGCTCGAGCCGTCCGACCTCCGAGACCAGCACGTTGGTCACGCCCTCGCGGCGTTCGAGGCGGCCGTACGCCGTGACGAGCGGCTCGGCCCGCACGGCCAGGCGGCAGCGCTCGTAGACCGGCGGGGGCACGATCAGGTTGATCGACCCGAACTCGTCCTCGAGCAGCATGAACGTGACGCCCTTGGCCGTGGCCGGACGCTGCCGCGCGACCACGAGCCCAGCCACCCGCACGCCAGCGCCGTGGCGGAGGCGATCGAGGTCGGCGCTCGAGCGCACGTCCTCCGGGAGCTCGGGCCGCATCAGCTCCATCGGGTGCTCGCGCAGCGTGACCTTGGTGGACCCGTAGTCGGCCAGCAAACGCTCCCACGGGGTCATCTCCCGAAGCGCCGGCCCCTCCCCCACCTCGAGCGGCAGCGCGAGCTGCGTGCCGCCCGGAACGCTCGCGCCGGGAACCGACACCCCGAGCTCCCACAGCGCCCGCCGCCGATCCCCGCCCGCCAGCTCGTCGCACGCGCCCGCCCACGCCAACCGCTCGAGCGCATCCCGCTGGGCACCGCACCGACTGGCGAGATCAGCCAGTGACCGGAAACCACCCCGCCCCCTCTCCTCAACTATCCGCCGGACGTCCTCCTCGCCCACACCGGCGACATAGCCCAAGCCGATCCGCACTCCCAGGACAGGACCCGCGCCCGCCGACGTAACGGAGCACTCGGCCTTCGAGGCCACCACGGATGGAGGAAGGACGGGTATCCCTCGCCGCTGCGCCTCGTGAACCAGGGAGTCCGGGGGATAGAACCCCATCGGCTGCTCGTTCAGCAGCCCACACAGGAACTCCGGCCCGTAGTGCACCCGCAGCCACGTGGACTGGTACGCCAGCAGCCCGAACGCCGCCGAGTGCGCCTTCGGGAAGCCGAACCCCGAGAACCCCACGATCTGCGCGTACACCTTGCGCGCCACCTCGAGCGACGCCCCGTTCGCCAGCGCGCCGTCCACGAACTTGGCCTCGTACGCGCGCATCGCGGCCTCGGAGCGGCTGCGGCTCATCGCGCGCCGGAGTCCCTCGGCCTCGCCCGGGCTGAAGCCCGCGAACGCCATCGCAACCTCGATCACCTGGTCCTGGAAGACGATCGCGCCGAGCGTGTCGCGCAGCACGGGCTCGAGCGCCGGATGGTCGTAGGGGACCTGGAAGTCGGGGTCGGCGCGCAGCGCCTTGCGCCGCTCGATGTACGGATGCACCGCGCCGCCCTGGATCGGGCCCGGGCGGACCAGCGCCACCTGCACGGTGAGGTCGTCGAGCGACTCCGGCCGCGTTCGCTTGAGCATCTGCATCTGCGCGCGGCTCTCGATCTGGAAGACGCCCATCGTCTCGGCCCGCTGGATCTCCTCGTACACGCGGCCGTCGTCGAACGGGATCCGCGAGAGGTCGATCCGCTCCCCGCGGGCGCGCGCGATCTCGTCGACGCAGCGCTCGACGGCCGACAGCATCCCCAGGCCGAGCAGGTCGATCTTGAGGAAGCCGGCGTCGGCGCACGAGTCCTTGTCCCACTGGACCATCTGCCGGCCGCTCATCGCCGCCGGCTGGATCGGGCAGATCTCGTCGAGCGGCTGGGTGGAGATGACCATGCCGCCCGGGTGCTGGGTCACGTGGCGCGGGAGACCCCAGGCGTCGCGCACGAGATGCACCAGGGCGCGCCACCGCGGCGACGCCGCTCGCTGCTCGCCGATCGCCTCCGCCAGGTAGCGCTCGACGTCGCGCGCGCCGAACGGGTCGGCGGAGCGCGCGGCGCGCTCGATCTCCCCCGGCGGCAGCCCGAGCGCCTTGCCGAAGTCGCGCACCGCCGAGCGGACCTGGTAGGTGGTGAACGCCGCGACGAGCGCCGAGCGATCGTGCCCGTAGCGCTCGTGCACGCGCGGGATGAGCACCTCGCGGATCTCGCGCGGGAAGTCGAGGTCGATGTCCGGGAGCGCGCTCAGCTCCTCGTTGAGGAAGCGGCCCAGGAACAGCTCGTTCTCGACCGGGTCGATGTGCGAGAGGCCGGTGAGGAAGCAGACGATCGACGAGACGCTCGACCCGCGGCCGCGGCCGGGCGGCAGGAGCGAGCGCGCCGAGTCCGGCCCGCGAACCTCGACGGCCACCTCGCGCGCCAGCTCGAGCAGGTCGCGGTGGAGCAGGAAGAAGCCCGCCAGCCCGAGCGCCCGGATGATGCGCAGCTCCTCCTCGAGCCTGCGCTCGGCCTCGGCCCGCGTGGAGCGCCGCGCGTAGCGCTCGGCCAGCAGCGTCCGGCACAGCTCGGCCAGGTCGCGGTCCGCCGATCCGTCCTCCGACCCCGGGTAGCGGTAGCCCAGGTCGCTGGTCAGGTCGAAGCGCAGGCGCTCGGCCAGCCGCCCGGACTCCTCCACCGCGTCCGGGTGGTCGGCGAAGCGGGCGGCCATCGCGGCGGGCGGCGCGAGCACGTGCGACGAGTTGCCGCGCCGGAGCGGCTCCGACTCGTCGAGCGTGGCCTTGGACCGGACGGCGACGAACGTGTCCTGGAGCGTCGTGCGCATGCGCGTGTGGGCGTGCACGTTGCCGGTGGCGACGCACGGCACTCCCAGCCGCTCGGCCAGCTGGGCAAGGTGCCGGTTGCGGCGGCGGTCGCGGCGCGCGAACGGCCGCTGGAGCTCCACCCGGAGGCGATCCGATCCGAAAGCCACGAGGAGCCGGCGCGCCACGGCGGCCGCCTCGGCGTGCTCGCCGCGCTCGATCCGCCCACCCACGGCGCCGTCGCGTGCGCAGCCGGTGAGGCAGACGAGTCCGGCGGCGTGACGCTCGACGTCGGCGAGCGTGACGCTGGGCGGCAGCGGCTCGGTCGGCCTGGCCCGCGTGCCCTCGTGCGCGCGGGTGATCAGCCGGCAGAGGTTGGCGTAGCCGGAGCGGTCCTCGCACAGCAGGGTGAGGTGGTGCCCGTCGTCGAGCGTCAGCTCCGACCCGACGATGGTCCGCACCCCGAGCGGTGCCGTGGCCTGGGCGAGCTCCATCGCGCCGTGAAGGCCGTCGTGGTCGGTAACCCCGATGGCGGCGTGCCCCTGCTCGGCCGCCGCGGCCGCGAGCTCGACCGGGTGCGACGCCCCGTCGAGGAACGAGAACGCGGTGTGGCAGTGGAGCTCGACGTAGGGCATCTCTCTACGACCGCTGCTCGAACCAGTCCCCGCCCCCCAGGTCGCGGAACACCACCACGTTGCGACCGCCCTCCAGGATCAGCTCGAAGTAGCGGCGGCGGAGGGAGCGGCCCGTCCACCAGCGGTCCTCCACCACCCACTCCTCGGGCGTGGCCTCCACGCGCGCGTCGCCGATCGCCAGCGGGCGGCCGTCCTCCCGCGCGCGCACGTGCGCGGGACGGGGAGCGCCGAGGCGGCGGACGCTCACCTGCCGCTCCCGTCCGCGTCGCCGGCCTCGAACGGAGCCAGCACGGCTCGGCGCTCGGGGAGGCGCGAGCCGGGGTCGATCTCGAGGACCCGCAGCGCGGCCTCGGCGCCGGCCGCCTGGCGGGCCTGGCCCACGGCGTCCGCGATGCGGCGGCGGCGGACCATCGCGGGCGAGTCGCCAAGGAGACGGCCCTGGTCGTGCGCGGGCGGACCGAAGGCCTCGACCTCGAGGCCGAGGGACTCGGCCGGTGCCGGGAGCTCTGCGAGCCGCGTGACGAGCGCGGTGCGGATCCGGTCGGACTCCGCGCTCGGCTGGCGCAGGGTGACGCGCGTGCGCCACGTCCCGCCCTCCACGAAGCGCGCCGACATCCCCAGCGCCCTGACGGTCCGGCCGCGCCGCTCGCGCCGGGCGAGCACGCGCGCCAAGAGCAGCTCGAGCGCGCGCTCCAGCTGCGGCCCGGACGCCGCCTCCGGAAGGTCGATCCGCTCACCCACTGGCTCGGGAGGCCGGCGTGGCTCGAGCGGCGTGTCCCGCCCGCGGGCGAGGTCGAGCGCGAGCAGGCCGGGGTGGCCGAAGCGCTCCGCCATCGCCGGCGCGGGCAGCGCCGCGAGCTCCCCGAGCGTGCGGATGCCCAGCCGCTCGAGCACCTCCGGCAGCTCGGCGAGCTCGGGCCGTGTGCGGAGGAGGGTGACCGGCAGCGGCGCGAGGAAGGCCCCCACCGCCGCATCCGGCACGACGATCGAGCCGTCCGCCGCGATGGCGGGTCGCCCCCCGATCGCCGGCCTGCCGCGCGGCGCGCCGGTCCCGCCGCGCCGCCGCGGTCGCGGCCGCGCCTGGAGCGCCGCCGCGTAGCTCGCGAAACGGCTGGGTCCACACCCCAGCCGTGCCGCTCGGCCGACCACCCTGCGGGCCGCGGCCAGCACTCCCTCGGCGCGCCCGCCGTGAAGCCCGCGCAGCCCGCCGACCTGGAAGTACGCGACGCCTGCCCGGTCCGACTCGCACTCCGCGCCGATCCCGCCGAGCCGGTCGAGCACCCGCCCCCAGGCCGACCGCATCCCCTCCGGGTCGGGCGGCACGAGGCGCAGCTCTGGGCAGCGGGCCAGCGCCTCCCCCACCCGCATCCCGGCGGCGATGCCAAACGTCTCGGCCGCGGCCGAGACCTCGCCCACAACCTGCCTGCCGCCGGGATCGGGCGCGAGCGCCACGGGGACGCCGAGCAGCTCCGCCCTGCCGTCGAGCGCCGCAAGGAGCGCGAAGCGGAGATACAGGACGCAGGCGGTCATACGAACACATGTTCGCACACCGGGACGACGTGCGGGGAACCGCCCCTCAACGCCAGGGAAAGAGGTGTAGCTGACGCTAAAGCAGCCCCATCCATCGGTCGATAAGCCCTGCAAGTCGGCGCCTCGACCCAGGCGACCCGGCGAAGTGGCACCCCAGGCTCCACACCCCCCAAAGGACTTCCCCTTGCTCTCCAACCTGATCAAGCGGCTCCGCGGCGACCGCGGGTTCACGCTCATCGAGCTTCTCGTCGTCGTGCTGCTGATCGGGGTCCTGGCTGCGATCGCGATCCCCTCGTACCTGGACCACGCGAAGAAGGGCAAGGACGCGGACGCCGAGTCCAACGCCCGTAACCTGGTCTCCAAGGTCGAGCTCTGCTACGCGACCAACGAGGACTACAGCCTCTGCGACACCGAGGCCAAGCTGGGCGGCGACGTGGGCGTGCCCTACGGCACCAACCCGGGCGAGGTCAGCGTCGTGGCATCGGCCAAGCTGACCTACAAGGTGACCGCGATCTCGCGGTCCGTGAGCGACGGCTCCAACCACACCTTCTCGATCACCAAGGTCGGCAGTGGCGTCACGACGAAGACCTGCACCGCGGGCGCGACGAACGACGAAGGCTCCTGCAAGGCCGGCAACTGGTAGCGACTACCCGACGGTGGTCAGCTCCTTCGGGAAGTCGCTGAGCACCTCGGGGCCGTCCGCTCCGACCACCACCAGGTCCTCGATCCGCACGCCGAAGCGCTCGGGCACGTAGACGCCCGGCTCGACCGTCACCACGTTCCCCTCGACCAGCTCGCCCTCCCCCGCCTTGGAGAGCGTCGGCAGCTCGTGCACCTCGAGGCCCACCCCGTGCCCGAGCCCGTGCCCGAAGCGCTCCCCGTGGCCGCCGTCGGCGATCCGCTCGCGCGCGAACGCGTCGACCTCCCGGCATACGGCGCCGGGACGCACCTGCTCGAGCGTCGCGACCTGCGTCCGAAGCACCAGGTCGTAGACCGCCGCGGCGTCCTCGGGGACCGTGCCGGTGGCGAACGTACGAGTGCAGTCCGAGCAGTAGCCGTCGAGCCGGCAGCCCATGTCGACCACGACGAGGGTGTCGCGGGCGATCGGATCCTCGCCCGGTTGCGCGTGCGGTAGCGCACCGTTGGCGCCGCCGGCCACGATCGACTCGAACGACGGCTCGGCGCCGTGGCGACGCATCTCGGCCTCGAGCTCGATCGCCACCTCGCGCTCGCCGCGGCCCACCAGGCCGCGCTCGGCCACACCCCGCAGGACCTCGTCGGCGAGCGCCGCCGCGGCGCGGACCGCGTCGAGCTCCCGGTCTTCCTTCACCGCGCGGAGGGCCTCCACCGTCCGACCCGCCGCCACGAGCTCGGTCCCGTCGGTCGCGAAGCCCGCGAGCCGCTCGAACTGGCGCACGGTCATCGTGAAGTCCTCGAAGCCGACCCGGCCGGAGAGGTGCCGCGCGGCGTCCTCGAGCAGGTCCTGCTTGCCCTGCTCGATGTCGAAGCCCTCGACCTCGCGGCCCACCTGCGTCATGTAGCGGAAGTCCGTGAGGAACACGCGCAGGTCCCGCCCGACCACGCAGAGGCCGTTGCTCCCCGTGTAGCCGGACAGGTAGCGAACGTTCATGAGGTTGCTCACCACGAGCGCGTCCAGCCCGCGCTCGCGCAGCACCTCCTCGAGGCGGTCGGCGCGCGTCACGTCTGCTTTTCCAGCACGTCGTGCAGGAGGCCGAGCGCCTCGTGGTAGCCGTCGATCCCCTTGCCCTGGACCGTGGCCACGCAGAGGTCGGAGATGACGGAGCGGCGCCGCCACTCCTCGCGCTCGGCGACCGCCGAGAGGTGCACCTCGACCGCGGGCAGCGCGCAGATCTCGAGCGCGTCGCGGATCGCGTACGAGTAGTGCGTCCAAGCCCCCGGGTTGAGAATCAGGGCGTCGACGGTCTCGGACGCGTCGTGCAGTGCCTCGCAGAACTCGCCCTCGTGGTTCGTGTGCGAGAACGACGGCTCGAGCCCGAGCTCGCGCGCGAACCGCCCGATGCGCACCTCGAGCTCGGTGAGCGTGACGCGCGGGTAGTGCTCCGGATCGCGGCGACCGAGCTGATCGAGGTTGACGCCGTGCATGACCTCCACGCGGTTCCTCACTGCGCGCAGACCTCCTCGACGGCGGCGCGGAGATCGGCGTCCGCGACCTCGTGGCCGGGCGTCACGCGGCCCGGCGCCTCCACGAGCACGAACCGCACGCGGCCGTCGCGGCGCTTCTTGTCGCGCCCGACCAGCGCCACGACCGCAGCGGGGTCGACGCCGTCGCAGCGGAGCGGGAGCCCGCGGGCGGCGAGCAGCTCCCCGACCTCCTGGCGCAGGTCGTCCTGACCCGACAGCCTGAGCGCGCACATGAGCCCGATCGCCACGGCCTCACCGTGTCGCAGGCGCGTGTAGCCGGTGGCCGACTCGAGCGCGTGCGCGACCGTGTGCCCGAGATTCAGGACCTGGCGCCGCCCGTCGTCGCGCTCGTCCTCGGCGACCACGGCGAGCTTCGTGCGCAGGCACGCGAGGATCGTCTCGTCGTCGACCGCTCCTCCCGCGCGTACACGCTCCCACAGCGGGCCCCCCGCGATCAGGGCGGTCTTCACGACCTCGGCCCAGCCCGCGGCGATCTCCTCGGGCGGCAGGGTCTCGAGCGCTGCCGGGTCGACGAGCACCGCGGCCGGCTGGTGGTAGGCCCCCACGTAGTTCTTGGCCTCGGGCAGGTCGACGCCCGTCTTCCCGCCGTAGGCGGAGTCGACCTGGGCGACGAGCGTGGTGGGCACCTGCACGCAGCGAATGCCGCGCTGGTAGACGGCGGCGCAGAACCCCGCGAGATCGCCCACCACGCCGCCGCCCACGGCGGCCACCAGGTCGTCGCGCCCCGGACCCGCCGCGGCCATCGCGCGCAGCACCTCCTCGGCCCGCGCGAGCGTCTTCTCCGCCTCGCCCGGCGCCAGCTCGTGCGTCCAGTCCGCACGCAGCGAATGGTGGCGCGCGACATTCGCGTCGGTGACCGCGAACCGGCGCCCGTCCGCGGGATGGAAGAACCCGGCGGCGATCAGCCCGCGTCCGACGAAGACGGGGTAGTCACCCGAGCGCGCCGCGGCCCACACGAGCCGCGTGCCCACGGGCCCGTCGCGCAGCGTCGCGAGCGCCGCGGCCGCCCGTGCCACCACGTCGCGCTCGCCGCCGGGCAGCGTGGCGTCGGCGACCGACTCGTAGATCGGCAGACGCTCGGCATGCAGCTCGTGGAAGCGTGTGTGATCGCAAGCCAGCGGGCGCGCGCCGCCCGAGCAGCGCCGCCAGGCGGTCTCGGGATCGACCTCGACGTGAACCGCCACGTGCCCGCGGAGCGCGTCCCGGACCCGCTCCGAGGCGAGCGCGCCGCCGCCGAGCGCAAGGACACCCACGTCCGGGTGCCCGAGGAGCTCGAGCACGACCTCCTCCTCGCGGCGCCGGAACTCGCGCTCACCCTCGCGCTCGAAGAAGGACTCGATCGGCTCGCCCAGGACCCGCTCGAGCTCGCGATCGGAGTCGTGCGCCCGCTCGCCGAGCGCGGCGCCGGCCGCGCGTGCGGCACTCGACTTGCCGGCGCCCATGAAGCCGACGAACACCAGCGCGCGGCGCGCCCTACCGACGTCGTCCCCCGCGCCTCGACCGGCCGCGGTCAGCGCCTCCACCCGATTCGCTCCCGGTAGGCGCTCAGCGCGGTGAGCGTGTCGGCCACGTTGTCCCCGCCGAACTTCTCGAGGCACGCCGAGCCGAGGACGAGGGCGACCATCGCCTCCGCGACCACGGCGGCCGCCGGCACGGTGCAGCTGTCCGTCCGCTCGCGCAGCGCCTGGGCGGGCGCCTTCGTGGCGATGTCGACCGAGCGCAGGGGCTTGGTGAGCGTCGGGAGCGGCTTCATCGCCGCCCGCACCACGACCGGGTCACCCGTGGTCATCCCGCCCTCGATGCCGCCGGCCCTGTTGGTCTCGCGGTTGAAGCCGTGCTCCTCCGACCAGAAGATCTCGTCGTGCGCACGCGAGCCCGGCAGCGGCGCGAGGTCGAAGCCCTCCCCGATCGATACGCCCTTCATCGCCTGGATCGACATGACGGCCTGGGCGAGCCGGCCGTCGAGCTTGGTGTCCCACGACACGTGCGAGCCGAGGCCCGGCAGCACGCCGAAGGCGCGCACCTCGTACGTCCCGCCGAGCGACTCGTTGGCCTTCCGCGCCGCGTCGATCTCGGCGACCATCGCGGCACTCGCGTCCGGGTCGAGGCAACGCACCGGTGACTCGTCGACCCCGTCGAAGTCGCTCGGCTCGAGGTCGTCGCGGCGCGGCGCGTCCACCGAACCGATCGACAGCACGTGGCTGTGCACCACGATTCCGAGCGGTCGCAGCAGCACCTTGGCAAGCGCGCCGCACGCCACGCGCGCGGCGGTCTCCCGTGCGCTCGCGCGCTCGAGCACGTTGCGCACGTCCGTGAAGCCGTACTTCTGCACGCCGGCGAGGTCGGCGTGGCCGGGGCGCGGCAGGTGCACCTCCGCCACGTCGCCGTCGACCGGCCACGGGTTCATGCGCTCCTCCCAGTTCGCGTAGTCGCGGTTCGCGATCCGGATCGCCACGGGGCTGCCCAGGGTGCGCCCGTGGCGGATGCCGGACAGCACCTCCGCGCGATCGGACTCGATCTTCATGCGGCCTCCGCGCCCGTGCCCGAGCTGGCGTCGCGCGAGGTCGCGATCGAGGTCGTCGGGCTCGAGCTCGAGCCCCGCGGGGAGTCCCTCGAGCACGGCGAGAAGCCCTGGACCGTGCGACTCGCCGGCGGTGGTGAAGCGGAGCGCCATCGCTTCAACCCTACCCGTGGTCCCCGCCGTGACAGCGCTCAGCCAGTAACCTTCCGGGCCGCATGACCGGGTTCGTGGTCTTCTTCATCGCCGGGTTCGTGTTCGGCTATGCCGCGCCGGGCCTTTCAGCCTTCCTGCCGGTTCTGCTGCCGCTTTTGATCGGCCTCTACACCGGCCTCACCCAGGGCTTCGACGGGCACATCGTCGGCTACATGGTGATCGGCCTCGTCGTCACGTTCGTGGGCGTGCTGCTCGGCCGCCTCCTGGCCAGCCGCCTCGAGGGCGGCGGGCAGCCGCGCTCGTCGCCCTAGCGGGCGCGGTTCGTCGCGGAACGACGAGGGCCCGCCGTGGCGGGCCCTCGGGCGCTGGCTGATCTTGCGGGGGAGTCTTAGCGCTTGACGACGCCGAGCGCGGGCAGCGACAGGAGCGACGCGCGCCGCCTGGCGCGGGTCTTCGCCTTGGTGGGCGTCGTGTCGCCGACGGCGGCGCTCTGGTCGAGGTCCTTGATGTGCAGGCCGGTCAGCTCGAGGTCGTACTCGACCTTCCCGTTCTGCGCGGAGAGCGTGGCCTCGTTGTGGGCCTCGTCCTTGCGCAGCGACAGGAACATGCAGTTGTCGGGCGACGGGTCGCACGTGCCCTCGCCGTCCACGCGGAAGGCCGGGTCGGCGATGAAGAACATCGCGGTCTTGCCGTCCTTCACGCCCATGAACGCGATGATCGGGTTGTTGCCGTCGGGCAGGAGGTCGAGGTGGCCGACCCCCTTGTAGGTCTTCATGTCGGAGCGCGGTCCGAAGCGCACGTCCGCCGTGTAGGTGAAGTAGTGGACGCCGGGCGCGATCGCCTTGGGGTCGGAACCGGCCGGAGCGGAACTTCCGCCGCCGCTGGCCCCCCCGAGCGTCGAGCCGCCGCCGGAGCTGGCCGTACCGCCGGCCGTCGAGGCCGCGCCGGTGGTGTTCCCGCTGACTCCGCTGCCGTCGCCCGACGCGGCGGCGTTGGGATCTGCGGCCGGGTCGCTCAGGGCGTTGAAGGGGTTCTTCTCGCCGAAGACGTCGAGATGGGAGCTGGCCACCGAGCTCGCGTCGAGCGCGACGGTCGGGAGCTTGCTCGTGTTCGAAGCCTGCCCGGCCGGGGTCGCCGGAGGCGCCGAGGTGGCGGGCTTGAAGAGCAGCAGCGGCACCGCGACGGTGGCCGCGACGAGCGCGACCGCCACCGGCCACAGACGCTTTGCCCGAAGGTCCTGCCAGAGATCGAGGAAGAACGTGGTCATGGGGTCGCCGTTGCGGTCGGGGTCGGAGTCGAAGTGGTGGAACCGGCCGGAGCGGGCGTGCCCGGGGCGGCGGTCGAGCCGGCGGGACCGGCAGCGGACGCCCCTGCGGACGCGCCCTGGTCGGGCGGCGACAGGTAGATCGTCGCCGTCACATCGGCCTTGATGCCATGGCTCGCCGGATCGACCTTCTGGAAGGAGAAGCTCTCGACGGTCATGAGCCGGCCGCGGACCACGATCTGGTCGTTGACGACCCGGACGAACCGCTTCATCCGGTGGAAGAAGTCGGAGAGCCCGAAGTAGCTGCCATTGACCGTGAAGGTGAGCGGAACGGACACGAGCCCCGGAGCGCTCGTCGCGCCAGCCGCGTCGGGCGAGGAGCCGACGGCGTTCGCCTTGTCAGCGTTCGCCTGGTTCGTTCCGTTCGCCTGGGAGACGCCGTTGCCGGCGTTCTGCGCCTGCTTGCCCGGGACGCCCGTCGCGGGCGCCGAGCCCGGAGCGGCCGGGTTGTTACCGCCGCCCGGAGGGGTGGCGGTGCCGGCCGGCGTCGAGGATGCGCCGCTGGCGCTCGGGGTCGAGCTTGCCGCGCCGGTGGCGCTCCCGTCCGGGGTGCCCGGCTTGAAGTTGTCGATCTGGATGCCGGTGCCGCGTGCGGCCCGGTCGAGCTGGAGTAGAAGGCTCGGCATGTCGAGCGTCGTCGGAGCCGCCTTGCCGAGGCGGATCACCGCGGCGTAGTCGGACGCGAAGCTCGCCTTGGCGGCGTTCAGCTGCGTGACCTGCTGCTCCGCCGCGTCGCGTGCCGTCTGAACCTTCGACAGCTCCTGGGTGACCTTCTGAGACTCGGCGCGCTTGGGCGCGAGGATCATGAACCAGTAGATGCCGATCAGCAGCAGCGGGACGAGCGCGGAGATGATCTTGCGGTCGCGTGCGGTGATCACGAGCCACCTCCAAGGGACCTGGGCACGCCCGTGGCGGCCGTGCCGGCCTTCGCGTCGAAGATGACGAGTGCGTCCCACTTGGCCACGGGCTTGCCGTGGACGAGGCCGCAGTCGGAGTCGCCGCCGGCCGGCGCCGCACCCGCGGTACCGCTGGCCGCCACCGGCTCGGGCTGCGTGATCTCGTTCAGCTGGACGTCCTGGGCCCCCGCCAGCTCGCGCAGCCGCACGAGCGTGACAGCGACGACCGAGTGCGACGGCGCGCAGCCGACGAGCTCGACCTTGGGACCGGTGGCGGCCGGGGCGCCAGTGGCGCCGCCGCCCCCGGGGGGAGTCGAAACCGCGCCGCCCGCACCGCCGGCAGTGCTCGGGTTGCCACTCGCCGACGCGCTGGCCGAGAGGAGCCAGACGCTGTTCGGGAGCACACGGGCGAGCCCGCGCGTGAGGCGCTCCCAGTCGATGCGGCCGTCGGCGAGCTGCTTGACGGACTGCACGCGCTGCTGCTTGACCTGGCTGAAGTTGCCGTAGGCGCCGAGCTCGCCCGCGCGTGCCTCGGCACGCGCCGTGGCTGCCTTCGCCTCGGCGACCTTGCCCTTGTTGGTGTTCACGCCGTTCACCGTCAGGACGTAGAAGACGGCCAGCACGAGAAGGGCGCCGAGGATCCCGACGACGACGTACGCGCTGCCCTGCTGCCCGCCCGTGGGGGTACGGGGGCGGTGCTTGGCGGGAAGAAGGTTGACGGGGTTCACGCCGCACTCCCAAGCGCGAGACCCGCGGCCACGGTGTGGCGGTACGGGTCCTCGCCGGCCGGAAGCTTGTTCGCCTGGAGGCGACCGAGCGGCTCGGCGACGGTGACGGGGACCTCGATCAGCCCGCCGAGCTCCTCGGCGAGGCCCTCGCGGCGCGAGCCGGGGCCGGAGAGGACGATCTCGCCCACCCAGCGCGCCTCGGGCTGCGCCATGTAGTAGTCGATCGACAGCCGGATCTCCTCGGCCAGCGCGGCGGCGACGTTCTCGTCGTCCGAGTCCCACTGGGTGGAGAGCGGCCGGGTGAAGAGGCAGGAGATGCCGACGGCGATGGCCAGGTTCGTGACCCCGCCGAGGTGGCAGTACACGCGCGCGGTCTCCGTGGAGTCGGACGGCGTGGCCAGCGCGCGGACCAGGGCGAAGGCGTTCAGGTCGATTCCCTCCGGACGCAGGCCGGCGTCACGGACCGCCTCGACCACGCGGCCGATCATCGACTCGCGCGCGGCGACCACGACGACGCGCATGCGCGCGGAGCCCTCGGGGCTCACGGTCTCGCCGACGACCTGGTGGTCGAGGATGACCTCGTCGAGCGGCATGGCGATCGCCTCGGCCGCCTGGAAGCGCACCGCTGCGGCGCGCTCGGTGTCGTCGTCGATCTTCGGGATCTCCATCTGGCGGACCACGATCTGCTGGTTGGCGATCCCGAGCCGGACGCGCTTCGGAAGGCTGTTCTGCTTGAAGAAGTCCCGCAGCGCCTCGGTGAGGGCGGTGACGTCGGTCACCTCGCCGTCGCTGATGACGCCCGGCGCGAGCTCCGTGCTGACCGCGCGCGAAACCCCGTCGGCCGACGTCTGGACGGCCGAGATGTACGCGCCGTCGAGGTCGAGTCCGACCGTGCCGCGGTTGGAGTTCTTTGAAAGAGACAGGGCCATCGTGGGTTCCTCTAGCGGGGTATCGACAGTTGGGGAGAGTCCTTTAGGCCGGAAGGGGCCTAAAGGAAGTGGTGGATGTAGAGGTGCACGAGCTGCGTCCCGGCGAACAGGGCGACCACGCCGCCGAGGGCCAGGAACGGAGCGAACGGCACGCCGCGCTTGCGGCCCTGCGCGCCGTGGCGAAGCATCACTGCGATGCCGACGACCGATCCCGACAGGAACGCGACGAGCAGCGCCGGCGCGATCGACGCGCCGAGGTAGAGCCCCATCACGCCCGCGAGCTTCACGTCGCCCATGCCCATCCCCGCGGGGTGGATCAGCGCGGCGAGAAGCAGGAAGGTGAATGCGGCGCCCCCCGCTATCAGCAGCTCGGGCAGCATGTCCGTGCGGACGACGGCGCTGGCCGCGATCCCGTAGACGGCCATCGGAAGCAGGATCTTGTTGGGGACGATCCTGTGCTCGAGGTCGATGTCGGCGACCGCGATCAGCGTCGCGGCGAAGGGGAGCAGCACGACCAGGTCGTCGTTCCTGACGCCGCGGGAGAGCACGATCCCGGCGAACAGCAGGCCGGTGACCAGCTCGACGAGCGGGTAGCGGGCCGAGATCCGCGTGGAGCAGCTGCGGCAGCGCCCGCGCAGGAAGATCCAGGAGAGCAGCGGGATGTTGTCCCACGGCTTGATCGGCGTGTCGCAGCCGGGACAGCGCGAGGCCGGGGTGACGATCGACTCGCCGCGCGGGACGCGGTAGGCGACCACGTTCAGGAATGAGCCGACGACGAGGCCGAAGGGCGCGGCGAAAGCGAGTTCCATGGTGAGTAGAGGGTCTTTCGGAGGGGATTTCGGCCCACCGCGTGGCGGACCGGCGTTCACGGTGCCCATCGGCGTGCGCGGCCCCGCACTTGAGAGCCGGCCCGGAACGACAAGAGGCGGGCCCGAAGGCCCGCCTCTCGCAGAAACCGTGCTGATCGCTCGGCTTACCAGGTACCGCCGGTCGGGCAGCCACCCTTGCCTGCAACGGTGCAGGTGCGGGAGATGACACCGGCCGTCTTCGCGATGGTGAAGTTATGCGCTCCACCGTCGCTCGCCTTCGAGTGCGCGACGATCGTGTAGTCGGTTGCGTTCGCCCCGGCCGAAACCTCGACCTGGCCGACGCCGCTGCCGTAGCTGAGCCCGGTGGTACCGAGCTCGGCAGCCGTGTCGCAGCTCGCGTAGGTCTGCTCCGTAGCGAAGCACGACTCCACCTGCGACACCAGGTTGCGGGCGTTCGACTTCGCGTCCGCGTCCTGGCCCTTCTCCTGCTGGCCAAGGAAGGCCGGCAGGGCGATCGCGGC
>JAXDHW010000013.1:0-3115 GCA_034664365.1 Thermoleophilaceae bacterium | reverse complement strand
CCTTGCAGCCGCGGTCGAACGCGCGGCCGAGTAGCCGCACGCGGCCGTGGTGTCGCCGGCTCACGCCCTTCCGGCCGAAGCTGACGCGCGGCGCGAGGCGGTCGCTGCACGCGCCGGGGGAGTCGCCCGACTTGGCGAACTTCGCCTTCTGCCCGCAGCCCGGGAGCCTTACGGTCACCGGGCCGTCGGTGGTCACGTGGAGGAAGACGTCGCAGCTCACGCGCGCGCGCTTCACGTTCACCGTCACGGTCTTCAGGTTCTTGGCGTCGATGTTCAGCCGGTCGCGCACCGGGGTCGACGGCGCCGGTCCCCAGGTCTTGAACAGGCTCTGGTAGCCGATCGCCGGCACGTTGCCGCCGGTCTCCGTGCCGCCGCCGGTCTGCGTCGAGCCCGGCACTGGGTCGCCCACGCCGAAGCCCTCGGAGCGCACGTCGATCGTTCCGAGCGGCCCGGCGCCGGCGGCGTTCCGGAGCCGCAGGCCCGAGACCCAGTAGGCGTGGTCCACCGGCCCGTCAGCCGCGCCGAAGTCCATCTTCGGGTTGACGACGTAGGTCACGTGCGGCGGGTTCCGATCGACCTTGGCCGTCCCCAGGAAGGCGGCCGCTCGCTGGTACTGGTCGACGTACGCGAGCGTGAGGTGCTCCGCCGGTGCGAAGGTGTCGAACTCGTAGCGGAGGCCGAGCGAGTCGATCCGCTCGCGCTGGGCCTGGGTCCCGCTGTACGGCACGAGCTCGTCGCTCGCCGCGACCCAGATCAGCAGCGGGATGTTGCGGAGCGACTCGAGCTGGCGGTAGGTATGCGTCTGGATTCCGCCGCTCGGATCGCCGCTGCCGGTCCAGACGCCGACCCCCGGCGGTCCGACGGTCGGCTGGGCGCGGGCGAAGAGGTCCGGGTACTGGACGGCGAGCTTGTAGGTCGAGTAGCCGCCCATCGAGTAGCCCGCGATCGAGGTGTAGGCGGGGTCGAGCTTCCAGCGGCGCGCGACGTCCGCCCAGACGTCGAACAGGTCCGCCGACGCGTGGTCCCACGTCCAGCCGTCCACGCCGCGGCCGGCCGGCGTGATCACGATCGACCCCGTGCCGCGCTCGCCGAACTGCGACTGATTGCGGCTCCCGAGGAACTGGTTGTACATCGCGGCGTGCGAGTGGATCAGGAGCGTCAGGCCGTAGCCGCTCGCGGGCGGCGCCTTCTTCGGGATGTAGATCGCGTAGGGCTGGAGCCGGCTGCGAAGCTCGCCGAGGCACTTGTTCTCGGCCGGGATCGTGTCGTCGCAGATCGGTGAGTAGACGGCACCCTGCGCCGTTTCGTAGTGACTCACCACGATCCGGTCCATCGCGCCGGTCTGCGGGACGCCGCCGCGCTTGCCCGGCATGTCGTCGTCCACGTGCGCGCCGAGCTTGCCGAAGTCGACATCGGCGTGGAACGCGCTCATGTCGCCGTTCGCGAGGTCGACTCCCTGGTTGCGGTCGCGCCACCAGCGGGTGTCGACCAGGTCGGCGCCGATGTTCCCGACCGCCGGGAGCGGCTCGTCGTAGCGGAAGGCGGCGTTGAAGAAGGCGGCCGGATCGGACAGGGTTCCGGCGCCGCCGGCGTGCGTCGCGTCGGAGTCCTGCTGGGGGATGAGGTAGCGGTCGTTGGCCTTGTCCCAGAGGCCGATGCCCGCTGCGATCCGCTCCGTCTTGCTGCCGGGATTCCAGCCCGAGTGCGGCACACGCACCTCGATCTGGCGACGGTCGGAGTCGATCTTCACCGTCGGGGCGTCGCCGGTCTGGTTCGTGGCCGCGTCGCGCAGCTCGGCGGTCGAGCCATGGATCGTCACGAACTTCTCCGCCGGCGCCGACGCGTTGGCCCCGTGCGGGAACGGCCGCGGTGAGCCCGACGTGCCCAGGGCGATTCCGATCCCCACGAGCGACGGGTCCTTCATCGCGTTGAGCGTGATCCGGAACGCCGTCGCGTGGGCGAGCGGCTTCACCCGCAGCTCCACGAGGTCGGCGGCGTTGTTCGCGTAGGCCTTGGCGGTCGGGTAGGTGTAGGTGCCGTTCGGGAAGGCGAAGGTGTCGCCCGTGCGCGGGTCGTTCCCGTCGCGCTGCCCGCCGTTGGCGCCGTGGTCGTCGAAGAGGAAGTCCTGGTACAGGAACTCTCCGTCGCGATACGCACTGGCGCCGGAGACGAGGATCGGGGCTGCGTTCCACGGCCCGGTGTTCTCCAGCTGCGGCGAGCTCGCCGGCTTCGCGTAGAGGATGTCGGGGCCGGGACGCGGGCCCGGCCCGGAGTAGAGCGACCCGGCGGACGCCGAGCCGGCGAAGGCCAGGACGGCCACGCCCGCGAGCATTGCGACGATCGTTCTGTGAGCCCCCACCGGGGGTGGAAGCTACCCGGTCTTTGCGGACTCGGCGCCGCCCACGCACTGGCGACGACAGCCCTGCTTGTTAGCCTGGAATCATGAGCGACGCCGCCACTCTCGAAGGTCATTCGCTGCTCGCCTCGGGCAAGGTCCGGGAGATCTATGACGAGGGCGACCGGCTGCTGATGGTCGCCTCCGACCGGATCTCGACCTACGACGTGATCCACCCCACGCCGATCCCCGGCAAGGGCGCCGTGCTGACCGGCATCTCGGCATTCTGGTTCGACCGGACCGGGCACATCGTCCCGAACCACGTCGTCTCCTACACCGACGGCGTGCCCGAGAAGGTGCGCGGCCGCACGATGCTGGTCGACCGGCTCGAGATGTTCCCGGTCGAGTGCGTGGTCCGCGGCTACATCACCGGATCGGGCTGGAAGGACTACCAGGCCACCGGCACCGTCTGCGGGATCGAGCTGCCGGAGGGGCTGCGCGAGTCCGACCAGCTGCCCGAGCCGATCTTCACACCGGCCACCAAGGCTGACGTCGGCGACCACGACGAGAACGTGGACTTCGATCGCGCGGCCGAGATCCTGGGCGACCGCGAGGCGCTCGAGGAGCTGCGGCGGCTGTCGATCGAGCTCTACTCGTTCGCCGCGGACCACGCGCGCGAGCGGGGGATCATCCTCGCCGACACCAAGTTCGAGTTCGGCCGCGACTCGGGTGGGCGGATCGTGGTGGGCGACGAGGTCCTCACGCCCGACTCGTCGCGCT
>JAXDHW010000299.1:0-3300 GCA_034664365.1 Thermoleophilaceae bacterium | reverse complement strand
CTTCGGCGACGTTGGCCGCGAGCACCGCCTCGACACCCGCGCGCGGGATGTCCACCGGATCGGTCGCGACGCGGCTCACCGCGACGGTCACGTCGTAGCCGGATAGCCCGTGCTGGAGCTCGCGGTGGATCGCCTCCGCGGCGCGCCTCGGCAGGCCCGTGTCGGCGGCCGGCACCAGCACGACCAGCTCGCGCTCGCCCTCGGTCACCGCGTGCGGGCTGCGCGCCGCGCTGATCTCGATCGCGGCGGGCAGCGAGACCGCGGACGCGGCCCGGGCCGCCCGTTCCACCAGCGCCAGCACACGCGCGCGCCAGTCGCCCTCCTCGGGCATGTGCGGGTGTGCGCGGGCCACCACCACGCCGGCGCCGTCGGACAGGTCGGTCCCCAGCTCGTTGCCGCGCGCGAGGATGTTGTCGCGGTCGGTCACGCGCCGCTCGAGCAGGTCGCTGACGAACCCCGCCACGGCGGCCTCGCTCGCCCGCTCCGGTGCGCGCGAGCGCTCGAGCTCGAGCGCGATCAGCGTGCCGACCATCCGCACCAGCGCCGGCGGCGGCACCCGGCCGCGCGGCCGGTAGCGCAGCTCGCCCACGGGTTCGTCCGCCACGCGCAGCTCGAGCACCTCGCGCCCGGGTGCGCCCGAGAGGACGCCGCGCTCGTCGTCCGGAGACTGCGCGGCCACGGCCAGCACGTTTCCGGCCCTGTCGACCACGGCGACGCTCGCGCCGAGGGCGCGCTCGGTCGCACGCGCGACCTCGGGCAGGCCGGCGCCCGACTCGACGGCGGCCGACACGTCGCCGTAGGCCTCGAGGAAGTCACCGGTCGGTTGAGCGAGCTTTTCGGTCATGGCAGTTGGGGTGATGGGAGGGGCGCCGGCGGACCGGCGCCCGGTCATGCGCCGCGGACGTAGACGTAGAGGACGCCCGCGCCGATCCCGACGCCGACGCCGACGAGCGCGGCGAGGATGAACAGCGACAGGAAGCCCGCGGCGATCCTCTCCCACATGCGGCCGTACGAGCTGATCGCCGGCACGAGGATGAAG
This sequence comes from Thermoleophilaceae bacterium, assembly GCA_034664365.1. Taxonomy (GTDB): domain Bacteria; phylum Actinomycetota; class Thermoleophilia; order Solirubrobacterales; family Thermoleophilaceae; genus AC-37. Next base: position 2,261 of record JAXDHW010000299.1, on the reverse strand, counting down.
ACTGTGTAGGCGACGAGCGTGACTGCGACGGCGATGCCGAGCGATATCTGCGTGGGGCTCAGGTGCATCAGGCGCATGGGCCGTTCATTTTGACGCACGAGCGCGACGGTGGCCAGTATGCGCCCAACGGCGGCGCGGCTCAGTCGCGAAGCCCGACGACGAGCGCGCGCTCGTCCAGCTCCCCGGCCGCCGCCTCGGCGGCGGCGCGATCGGCGAAGACCCCGAACACGGTCGGGCCGGAGCCGGTCACGCGCGCGGCCAGCGCCGAGCGCCGCAGCAGCGACTCGCGCGTCTCGACGAGCTCGGGCCGCAGGGCCACCGCCGCGGCCTCGAGGTCGTTCTCGAGTCGCGCCGCGAGCCCGGGGAGCGGCAGCGCGGCCAGCGCACGGACGGCGCCGGCGTCGAGCTCGGCGCGGGTGGCGCCGATCCGGTCGGCCTCCGCGTAGACCGCGGCCGTGGAGAGGCCGATGGACGCGGGCACGACGAGAAGCGTCATCGCCGGCAGCTCGACGGGCTCCACCCGCTCGCCGGTGCCGCTGACCAGCGCGTGGCGCGGCTCGACCTGGCTCGGCTCGTCCGACCCGAGCGGCGCGGCGAGGTCGCGCAACCGGCCCGGCGCAAGCGGCTCGCCGGCGAGACGGTTGGCCGCGCGCAGCACCGCCGCGGCGTCGGCGCTGCCCCCGCCGAGACCCGCCGCCACCGGTATCCGCTTCTCGATCTCCACGCGCATCGGCGGCAGCGCGTCCGGCACCGCGGAGCGGAACGCGTCGAGCGCCGCCGCCGCGAGGTTCGGACCGTCGATCGGCGGCGCGCAGACGACCTCGTCGCGGTCGGCGGGCGACAGCCTGACGGTGTCGCAGAGGTCGATCGAGGCGAACAGCGAGCAGACCGAGTGCAGTCCGGTCGGCTCGGGCGGGCCGACGTGGAGGACGAGGTTGACCTTGGCGGGGGCGGACTCGCTCGCCGAGCCGGCCGCGCCGCGCTCCTCGGTCACCGCGCGAGAAGCCCGGCGAGCCGCTCGGGGCCGAGCGCCTCAGCGAGCCGCGTGAAGTCCCCGGGCGCGAGGCGCTCCGCGCGAGCGTCGGGAGGGTGGCCGATCTGCTCGAGCCCAGCGCGCGCGGCGTCCCTCAGGTCCGGCGCGGCGCCGGCTGCCAGCGCGAGCGACCCGGGCAGCGCCTTGCGTCGGTGGGCGAAGGCGGCGTGCACCAGCGCCGACACCGCCCGCGGCGGGGGCGGCCCCGTGCGTCGCAGGACCACGAGCGCCGACTCGACGCGCGGGGCCGGGTGGAAGACCGCGGCCGGCACCCGGCGCTCGACCCGCACGTCGCAGGCGAGCTGCGCCAGCACCGAGGTGGCTCCGTAGGTCTTCGTGCCCGGTGGCGCCGCGAGCCGCTCCCCCACCTCGCGCTGAACCATCGCCACCCACAGGCGCGCCTCGGGCAGCTCCTCGATCGACTTGAGGATCACCGTGGCGGCCACGCCGTACGGGAGGTTGGCCACGACCTTCGTGGGAGCCGGCGAAAGCGACCCGAGCTCCAGCCGCACGGCGTCCGCCACGTGCAGCGTGGCGTTGTCGAACGGGTCGAGCGCGTCATCGAGGGCGGGTCGAAGCGACGCGTCCACCTCGACGACGTGCAGGTGCCCCACGCGGGCGGCGAGGTACTCGGAGAGCACTCCCAGGCCGCCGCCCACCTCGAGGACCACGTCGTCCCGGGCGAGCTCGGCCGCGCGGCCGATGACGCCGAGGATGTTGTCGTCGATCAGGAAGTTCTGGCCGAGCTCGCGGTTGGGGCGGATTCCGAACTCGCGCAGCCGGCGGAGGCTCGCCTGGCGCGGCTCCGCGGCCGTCACCACCCGAACACCCGCGCGGCCGTGGCCTCGACCGTCGCCTCGAGCTCCTGATAGGAGACGCCGCGCAGCTCGGCCACGTGCTCGGCCGTGGCGACGACGTTGGCCGGCTCGTTGGGCTTGCCCCGCACCGGCTGCGGTGACAGGTAGGGCGAGTCGGTCTCGACCATGAGCAGCTCGTCGGGGACGTCGCGCGCCGCCGCCTGGAGATCGGTGGCCTTCGGGTAGGTGACGTTGCCCGCGAACGAGCAGATGTAGCCGCGCTCGACGCACTCGTCGAGACGGTCCGGCGCGGAGAAGCAGTGCATCACCACGGTGAGGCCCTCGGCGCGGTCGCGGAGGATCGCGAACGTGTCGTCCTCGGCCGCGCGCGTATGGATTACCAGCGGCAGCTCGACCCGGCGGGCGAGGTC
>JAXDHW010000285.1:0-4052 GCA_034664365.1 Thermoleophilaceae bacterium | reverse complement strand
GAAGGCCCGCATGTAGGTCGTCGCGGTCGTCCTCACGTCCTTCGAGGAGTTGTCGGCACCGCCGCAGCCGGTCAGCGCGATTGCCGCGCCCACGGTGACCAGAGCGCGCCGCATCTAGAGCGCGCGCGCGAGGAGCTCGTGGAGCTCCGCCGCATCGGGTGGGTCCGGCGTGTTGGCGAGATCCGGGCGGGCGAGGATCGCGTGGACGACCCCGTCGATCGCGGCCCCCTCCACGCCGATCTCCGACAGCCGAGTGGCGCCCGACCGCGCCGCCAGCTCGGCGACTCGCTCCGGCACCAGGTCGGGGCCGCCGGCGCCGAGCGCCTCGCCGAGCCGCGCGATCGCCCGCGGCGCCCGCGGTGCCATCGCGCGCAGCGTGTGTGGGAGGAGCACGGCGTACGCCAGCGCGTGCGGCGCGCGGGTCTCGCGCACCAACGTCTGCCCCACCACGTGGTGGAGCGCGAACCCCGCCGCCCCCACCGCGTAGCCGGCGAGGATCGCGCCCAACGCCAGGTCGGGGCGCGCCTCGTCCTCGCTCATGGCCTCCACGCCACGCGCCAGCAACGACGCCGCCCGCAGCGCCGCCAGCTCCGACACGGGGTTGGCCATCGGCCCGTAGAGCGCCTCGGCGGCGTGGGCCAGCGCGTTCATCGCGCTGGCCGCGCGCGGCTCCGGCGGCTGCGACGCCATCAGCTCGGGATCGGCGATCACGAGTGAGGGACGCACCAGTCGCCAGACGTCCACCCCGGCCGGCATGCGGTGGATGCTGGTCATGGGCGCTCCCGACAGCGTGGTCGGGATCGCCGCGCACGGGAGCCCGTCGGCGCCGGCGATGCCCTTGGCGGCGTCGATCACCCGGCCGCCGCCGAGCGCCACCAGGGGCCGGCGAGCCACGCTCGCGCGCACGGCGGCCCCCGCCTCGGGGACTGGGTCGTCCGGCACGTGCAGCACCCGAGCGGCGGCATCGGCGAGCTCAGGGGCGTCGCCCGCGGCGCGCTCGGTCGTGAGCAGCGCGAACCCCTCGAAGCCGCGCTGGGCAAGCGCGCCGGGCGCCTCCGCGAGCGAGCCGCGTGCGAAGCGAACGAGCCGCTCGCCGTCGACCCAGCGAAAGTCCCGCGCGCTCACCCGCGGGGCGGCGGCGCGGTGTTGGCGCGCGCAGCGGTCACGCGCGCGCCGGCGTCTCCGCGGCGAAGCGCTCCGCGGTCGCGAGGTCGTAGTCGCCGTGGTCGGTGCCCAGGCCCTGCGCCACGAGCGCGGCGGTCGCGCAGCCCAGCTCGGCGGCGGCGCGGCGGTCGCGGCCGAGCGCGAGGCCACGCAGGAAGCCCGCCGACAGCGCGTCGCCGCAGCCGGTGGTGTCCACGACGTCGACCTCGAACGCCGGCACCGACTCCTCGCCGTCCGCGTCCACGATCAGCACGCCGTCGGCGCCGCGTGTGGCGATCACGCAGCCCGCCCCGCGCTCCACCAACGCGCGGCAGCCCGCCGCGAGGTCCGACTCGCCGGTGAAGCCCAGCACCTGCTCGTCGTTCGGGAGCAGGTAGTCCAGGTGGGGCAGGATCGGTGCGATCCACTCGAACACGCCCATGTCGCCGGGCGCGAGGATGTCCGCCGAGGTGACCGCCCCGCCATCGCGCGCCCGCGAGAGGATCTGCGCGGCGGCCTCGCCGCCCATGAACTCGGGCCCGCCCAGGTGCAGGTGCGTGGCGTTCGCGATCTCGTCCCAGGGAGCGTCGTCGGGCCCGTAGGTCCCGTTCGCGCCCACCACGTGGAAGGCCGGCCGCTCTCCCGTCGGCCGGATCGGCAGCACGCTCGCGGACGTCTGCACGTCGTCGCGCCGGACGAGCAACGACGTGTCCACCCCGTCGCGCTCGAGCAGCCGGAGGAGCATGTCCCCCACCGCGTCGGTGCCGATCGCGCCCGCGCTCTTCACGTTCGCCCCGAGCTTGCCGAGCACGAGCGCCGCGCCGCCCGCGGAGCCCGCCGCCGTGACCTTGATCTGCTCCACCAGCTGCCCGCCCTGCCCCTCCGGGATCTGCTCGACAGGCCGGACGAGCACGTCCAGCACGTGCACCCCCATCGCGATCGCCCGCATCTCGTCGCTCATGTGCCCTCCTCGACCGGTCTGGTCGTGCCGTAGTTCCGTGCGACCGCGGCCTCTACGACGGCCTGGCGCTCCCCGTCGTCGAGCACGCGCGGCGTGCCGAGCGCCGCAGCCCGCCAGTACACCGTGCATGCCCACTCGAGCAGCAGCGACAGCTCCACCGCCTTGTCCAGATCCGCGCCGTGCGTGATCGCGCCGTGGTTGGCCATCAGCGCGCCGGTCCGGCCGTCGAGGGCATCGAGCACCGTCTCCGCCAGCTCCGGGGTCCCGAAGGTCGCGTACGGCGCCACTCGCACCGTTCCGCCGAGCAGCAGCATTTGGTAGTGGACGCACGGCAGCTCGCCGTCGAGCACGCACGACAGCGCGGTCGCCATTGGCGCGTGGGTGTGGACCACGGCACCGGCCTCGTAGCGGTGGTAGACGCCGAGGTGAAGGTCGAGCTCGGACGTGGGCTGGAGGTCGCCGCCGGCCACGGCACCGTCCAGGTCGACGACGGTCACCTGGTCCGGCGTGGCATCCGCCAGCACCGCGCCGGTGGCGCTGATCGCGACGTGGTCGCCGGAGCGGACGCTCACGTTGCCGGCCGTCCCCACCACGAGCCCCTCGGACGCGAGGTGGCGGCACGCGGCGGCGACCTGCTCTCGCTCGGTTTCGAGGTTCGGCCCGGCCATCGGGCGCCGAGGGTACCCTGCGACGAGAGGGTGATGCTGTGAGCGACCACGACGGTTACCTCGGCCCCGACTCGGTGGCGTGGAAGGTCGTCGGGCATCCGGTGTCGCTCGTCGGCGGCCTGCGCGCTCTGATCGTGCAGTCGCTCCACCCGCTGGCGATGGCCGGCGTGGCGCAGCACAGCGACTACCGCAACCGCTCGCTCGACCGGCTCCGGCGGACCGCCTACTACGTGACCGCCACCACGTTCGGCGATCGCGCCACGGCCGATGCGGCCGCGCGGCGGGTGCGATCGATCCACAGGAAGGTCCGTGGGATCGATCCGGTCACGGGCCGCGCGTACAGCGCCGACGACCCCGAGACGCAGCTCTGGGTCCACTGCGTGGAGTGGCACTCGTTCCTCGCGGCCTACCGGGCCTACGGCGGGCGGCTGACCGCGGACGAGCAGGACCGCTACCACGAGGAGGGCGCGCGGGTGGCGCCGCTCGTGGGGCTGCCGGAGGCGATGGTGCCGCGCAGCGTGGCCGAGCAGCGCGAGTACTTCGAGTCGGTGCGCTCGCAGCTCGTGCTGTCGCGGGATGCACGCGATGCGATCAGGTTCGTGCTGAGCCCGCCGCTGACACGCGACCTGCTGCCGTTCCAGATCCCGGTCCGCCTGCTGGCGCGGGCGGCGCTCGCGATCGTCCCGCGCGACCTGCGCCGGCTGGCGCGGGTCGACCAGCCGCGCGCGCTGGACGCGGTCACGGTCGCAGCGGTCCGCCCAGCCGCGGCGCTGCTCACGCTGCCGCTGCTGCGCGACGCGCCGTCGCTGGTCCTCGGGCGTGACACCCGCGCCGTGGCGCTGGCCGCGCGCGAGGATCTGGGCGCGGCGGCCTAGCTCAGCGCGGCTCGAGGATCACGAGCGGGATCCTGCGGCCGGTCCGCTTCTGGTAGCTCGCGTAGCCGCTGTAGGCGTCCACGACCTTCGGCCAGAGGCGGTCGCGCTCCTCGTCGCCGGCGACGCGCGCGGTGACCGGAATGCGGCGCGTGCCGGCCTGGACGTCGGTCTGCGGGTTGGCCCGCAGATTGTGGTACCACGCCGGGTGCTTCGGATGCCCGCCCTTCGACGCGACGATCACCATGCGGTCGCCGTCGGGGATGTACACGAGCGGCGTTGTGCGCTTGGTGCCGCTCTTCGCCCCGACGTGGTCGAGCAGCAGCATCGGCGGCAGGCCGGGCATGTGGTGCCCGATCCGCCCGCCGGAGCCCTTGTAGATCGCCTCGTGGAGGCCGAAGAGCCCGC
>JAXDHW010000284.1:0-3737 GCA_034664365.1 Thermoleophilaceae bacterium | reverse complement strand
GCTCCTGTACGGGCGCGACGAGGACAAGCGCGGGGCACTGGTGAAGAACGTCGGGCCGCTGATCAAGCTCGGGCAGAAGTCGCTGCGCGGCGCCTTCAGGCGCTAGCGGGCGAGCCGTAGACTGGTTCGGACCATGCCTGCCCAGGCCTACGCCGGAAAGGAATGCGTCTGCCAGCACCGACGCGGGATCTGCGATCAGACCTGCGTGCGCGACATGCTGGACACGCCGCTGTACATCGCCTGCCTGAGGCTGTCCGGGCGCTCGTGCCTGGTGGTCGGCGGCGGCGACGTGGGGCTCGAGAAGGTCGAGGGCCTGCTCGCGTGTGACGGCGCCGTGACGGTGATCGCGCCCGACGCGATCCCGGCGATCCGCGAGCTGGCCGAGGAGGGCTCGATCCGCTGGGAGCAGCGGGGGTACGAGCCGGGCGACCTCGAGGGCCGCTTCCTGGCGATCGCCGCGACCGACGACACCGACGTGAACATCGCCGTGTACGACGAGGCGGAGCGCCGCGCGATGCTCGTCAACGTGGTCGACGTCCCGCCGCTCTGCAACTTCATCCTGCCGGCGATCGTCCGCACGGGCCCGCTGGCCATCGCGATCTCGACCGCCGGCGCGAGCCCCGCCCTCGCCAAGCGGATGAAGGCCGAGATCGCGGAGGCGTTCGGCGAGCCGTACTCGCGCCTCGCCGTGCTGCTCAACGACGCGCGCGGCTGGGCGAAGGCCACGCTCCCGACCTATCAGGACCGCAAGGTCTTCTTCGAGTCGATCGTGAACGGCGACCCCGACCCCGTGGAGCTGCTTCGGTCGGGTGACGAGCAGGCGGTGCGCGACCTGATCGCGGCCGCGCAGCGGACCGCGGTCCCCGCATAGCTCCCGACCTCTCCCATCTCGACGAGGAGGGCCGCGCGCGGATGGTGGACGTGGGTGGCAAGCCCGTCAGCGACCGCCGCGCCGTGGCGCGCGCCGAGGTGCGGATGTCGCCGGAGACGGCGGCTCTGGTCGAGCGCGGCGACGCCCCGAAGGGCGACGTGCTCGGCACCGCCCGGATCGCGGGAATCCAGGCGGCCAAGCGCACGGCCGAGCTGATCCCGCTCTGTCACACGCTGCCGCTCTCGTTCGTGGACGTGGCCGCCTCGGTGGACGCCGGCGCGGGATCGATCACGCTCGTTGCCGAGGCGCGCACGAGCGCGCGCACCGGCGTGGAGATGGAGGCGATGACGGCCGCGTCGGTGGCCGCGCTCACCGTCTACGACATGGTCAAGGGCGTGGAGCGCGGCGTGGAGATCGCGTCGGTGGTCCTGCTCGAGAAGACCGGCGGGCGCGAGGACTGGAAGCGAGAGAGCTAATGCGCGCCGCCGTGATCACGATCTCGACCTCGCTGGCCAACGGGGACGGCGAGGACAAGTCGGGTCCCGAGCTCGTGCGGCTGTGCGAGGAGGCCGGCCTCGACGTCTCGCACGAGACCGTGGCCGACGACCGCGAGGCGATCAAGCGCGTGCTCATCCGGTGGGCCGAGCAGGACGCACGCTTCATATTCACCACGGGCGGCACCGGCCTCACGCACGACGACGTCACGCCAGAGGCCACGCGCGACGCGATCCACCGCGAGGCGCCGGGCTTCGCCGAGGCGATCCGTGTCGAGTCGCGCGGGCACACCCCGCTCGGGATCCTCACGCGCGGGATCTCCGGGATCCGCGGCCGGACGCTGATCGTGAACTTCCCGGGCTCACCGCGGGCGATCGGCCAGTCGTGGCCGGTCGTGGAGCCGACGCTGAAGCACGCCGCCGAGACGCTGGAGCGTGGCTAGGAGGTCACCCGAAGAGCCCCCGCGTGCGTCTGGCGGCGCCGAACGCGCGCCTGCCGGCGTCCTCGGATCCCGGCAATGTCCGTGCATTGCCTGGGATCCTGCGTCCTTGGCAGATCGCGCGTCGTCGCTCGCCACCCGCACACGCGGACTCTCCGGATGACCTCCCACGCGATCGCGCTCGAGGGGCTCGAGCGCCGCTACGGGGATCGCCCCGCACTGCGGGGGGTCACCGCTCATGTGGGGGAGGGTCAGACCCTCGTCCTGTTCGGGGCGAACGGGGCCGGTAAGACCACCCTCCTGAGGGTGCTCGCCACGCTGCTGCGCCCGCACGGCGGCCGCGTGTCCGTGCTGGGCGCGTCGCTGCCCGGCGAGTCGTGGAAGGTGCGCGGGCGGGTCGGCTACCTGGGTCACGAGCCGCTCGTCTACCCCGACCTGACCGCCCGCGAGAACCTGCTTTTCCACGCGCGCCTGCACGGCGTGGCCGCGGCGCGGGTCGATGAGCTGCTCCGCGCCGTGGACCTGGAGCGCCGCGCCGGCGACCCCGTGCGCGAGCTCTCGCGCGGGATGGTGCAGCGGCTGGCGGCCGCGCGCGCCGTGCTGCACGACCCACCGGTGCTCCTGCTCGACGAGCCGCGCGCCGGCCTGGACCCCGTGGCCGCGGAGGAGCTCGAGCCGCTGATCGGGCGCGCGTCGGGCCGCACGCGGGTGCTGGTGACGCACGACGTTGAGCGCGGCCTCCGCGAGGCGGACGTGGTGCTCGGCCTGCGGGCGGGTGCCGCGGAGCTGGCCGGGGGACGCGCGGCGGCGGACGAGGTCAGGCGGCTCTACTCGTGATCCGACCGGCGCTCGCGATCCTCCGCAAGGACCTCCGGCTCGAGCTGCGCACGCGCGAGTCGGTGCCGGCGATGGCGCTGTTCTCGGTCACGGTCTTCGTGCTCTTCCACTTCGGGGTCCACCGCGACACGCTGGAGGGCGCCCTTGCGTCCGGCGTGCTCTGGGTCACCCTGCTGCTCGCAACCGTCCTCGGCGTCAACCGGCTGTTCGCGGCCGAGCGTGAGGGCGGGGCCCTCGACGGGATCCTGCTCGCGCCGATCGATCGCACGGCCATCTACCTGGCGAAGGCCGCCGGTCTGTTCCTCTACCTCGTGCTGCTCGAGCTGGTCGCCGTCCCGGCGTTCGCCCTGCTGCTGCTCGGACCGGGCATCGGCGGCGCCTTCCCGGAGCTCGTGGCGATCCTGCTGCTCGCGGACCTCGGGCTGGCGGGCGTGGGCGCGCTGGTGTCCGGGCTCGCCGCCGAGACGCGGGCGCGCGACGTGGTGGTCCCCCTGCTGCTCCTACCGCTGCTCGTGCCCGTGCTGATCGCCGCCGCGCGCGCCACGGAGCCGTTCCTGACCGGCCATCCGGGGCCGCATCAGCTCGCCAAATGGCTGGGCTTCATGGGGGTCTACGATACGGTCTTTCTCCTGCTCGCAGTGGCAGTTTTCGACTATCTCCTTGAGGATTAATGGTCCCTAGACCGCTCTTCGGCCGCGGGCTTCGCGCCCTCTCAATCGCCACCGCGATCACGCTCGCGGTGGCCACCGCGCTGATCTTCTTCTACGCGCCCCTCGACGCCGACCAGGGCGTGATCCAGAAGATCTTCTACGTGCACGTGCCGATGGCGATCGTCGCGCTGTGCGGGTTCATCGCCGGCGGGCTGATGGCGATCCAGCACCTGCGCACCGGCGAGCGCGCGTGGGACATGCGCTCGTACGTGGCGATCCATCTGTCGATCGTGTTCGGCGTCGGCGTGCTGATCACCGGCTCGATCTGGGCCAAGCGCTCGTGGGGCCACTGGTGGGTGTGGGACGAGCCGGTGCTCGTGTCCTTCCTGATCGTGTTCCTCCTCTACTGCTGCTACCAGCCGCTCCGCTTCGCGATCTCCGACCC
>JAXDHW010000265.1:0-4623 GCA_034664365.1 Thermoleophilaceae bacterium | reverse complement strand
CTCGCCCCTCGCCGGCGATGACGACGTAGACCTCCTCGGCGTTCTCGTGGCGGTGGCCGAACGCCTGCCGCTTGCCGGGCTTGACGATCTGGTAGGCGAAGCCGGTCTGGGTGGCGTCGAGGTCGCGCTGGCCGAAGCGGGCCTCCTGGTTCTCCGAGAAGCCGCCCTTCACGGCCACGTCGTCGATCTCGCTCAGGTTCTTCAGCGTGTAGTCCATGGGCGGCGAGGTTACCCGCGCCGCAGCCAGACGAGCCGCGGGATCAGCGGCTCCGCCAGCTTGAGCAGGCCCACGAGCGGAATGGTGAGCGCGCTCACGAGCACTCGCTGAACCGGTCCGCGCGCGAGGTGAGGACCGAGCGCCGCGGCGACGGCCGCGAGACCGACCATCGGCCGGATGTACACCTGAATGTGCTCGACCAGGCCCTCGTCGTTCACGCGCATTGCGTCGACGCCGTCGATGTCGAGCCCGCGCACGCGCGCGCTGAAGTGGAGCACCTGCCGGTCTCCGACCTCGCCGTCGCCCGTGTAGTTGGAGCCCTTGAACTCCTCGAGCACGGCGCCCAGCAGCGCGCCGACCGCCTCGCGTCCCTCGAACGCGGTCCCGATGATCGGCGAACGCAGCGCGACGTCGGGTGCGAGCAGCGAGACGACCGCGGCATGGTCGTGCGTCTCCATCGCCTCGCGCATGCGCCGGCGCACCGCGGCCGGGCCGGTATCGACGGTGTCCACTGCCATTGCGCGGAGACTACGCGTCCGTCTCCTCCGCGGTGCGGCTGCCCGCACCGTACTCGGGTGGTAGCGCCATTGGAGCGGAGCGCCGCGGGTGCGATCTTGGTCGCATGATCGAAACGGCCATCGCCCGCCCGAGCCCCGCCACCTCGTGGTTCCTCGACCGCCTGGCCGAGACCGCGCTCGGCGGCGGCCAGGTCGCGCTCGTGGAGCGCCGCGCCCGCGCGGGGTCGATGCCGCCGCTGCACGTGCGCGACGAGGACGAGACCTACCGCGTGGCGGAGGGTCGCGTCACGTTCTTCGTCGGCGGCGACGAGGTGGCGGCCGGGCCCGGCGACGTTGTGGTCGCGCCCGCCGGCGCTCCGCGGACCTTCAGGGCGGAGACCCACGACGCGCGCTGGCTCGTGGTCACCCGCGTGTGCTCGCTCGCGCGCTTCGAGGACTTCGGGCGCGCCGTGAGCGCGCCGGTGGCGGGCGGCTCGTGGCCGTCGCTCGAGGAGGCCGCGAGCGTGGCCGCGATCGGCCGCGCCAACGGGATCGAGCTGCTCGGCCCGCCCGGCGTGCTGCCGCCGAGGGGCTAGGCCGCGACCGCGCGGGCCGGCACGGTCTCGTCGATCAGCGTCCAGACGACCTCGCGCAGCTCGTCGCGCATGTTCTCGTCGTCCAGACGACCGTCGTCGGCGAAGCGCTGCTGCGCGTGCCCGAGCGCGAGCTCGGCCTCGACCACGCGGGCACCGGTCGCCGCGAGGACCTTGCGCAGCTCGCCCTGCGCCCAGACCGCCCCGAACGCGCCGGTGCTGGCGCCGACCACCGCGACGGGCTTGTTACGAAGCACGTTGGTGGCCAGCGGTCGCGACGCCCAGTCGACCGCGTTCTTCAGCTGACCCGGAATCGACGAGTTGTACTCGGGCGTGGCGAACAGGATCGCGTCGGCACCGGCGATCGCCGCGCGGAGTTGCGCGACGGCCGCCGGCGCCGGCTCGACGTCATCGTCCTCGTCGTAGGGGGGCACCGCCTTCAACCCGTCCCAGACCTCGAACTCGAGATCGGGCGGGAACAGCTCGCTCGCCGCGAGCAACAGCTTGCGGTTGTACGAGTCGGGGCGGAGGCTTCCCGCGATTCCGAGGACCTTCATCGTCCTACGCCTTCACCAGGTAGAGGTCGGCGCTGATGCGGACCTCGTTGGCCAGCGACGGCTTGCCGTTCGGCAGCGGGTTGTTCCAGTTCAGGCCGAAGTTGGTGCGGTCGATCGCCGCCTCCAGCTTCAGCGCGAAGCGGACCCCGCCGTAGGGATCGTCCGCCGGCTCGGTGGTCGTGCCCTTCGCCTGCACCGGCAGCGTGACGCCCTTGATCGTCAGGTCGCCGTCGATCTCGACCTCGTCGCCCGAGCGACGGATCTCGCGCGAGGCGAACGTGATCTGCGGCGCGCGCTCCGCGTCGAAGAAGTCCGGCGACTGGAGGTGGGCCTCCAGGTTCTCGTCCTGGACCCTCACGCCGCTGACGGGCGCCGAGCCCGTGAGCGTCTGGCCGTCGTCGCTCACGTCGAGCTTCACGTCGACGGGCGAGAAGCTCCCGTTGAACGTGCCCACGATGTACTCGACCGCGAAGCCGACCGTGGAGTGGACCGCGTCCACGTTCCAAGTCCCTGCGGGCAGCGTGCCCTGAATCTCTGTGGTGGTGCTCACTTGCGCTCTCCCGTGTGTGGTGGGTTAGTTGACTACGCAAGCAAAGTTAGCAGCAGAAGGTTGCGTAGTCAACTATCGGGGGAGAGGGGACTGGAGCTTTAGCCGGACCTACCCTCCACGAGCTGCTTCAGACGCTCGAGTGTCCTGTCCGCCTCGCGACCGGACGCCTTGGCGATCGCGCGGCCGGCGATACGGCCCGCCACGCCACCGGGGAGCTCGTACTCGTTCATGTACGAGAACCGCGTTCCGCCGTCGCCGCTGGCGCTGAGCTCGTAGATCGCCTTGGCCTTCGTGTGCATCGGGCCCCTGCCGTCCCAGACGATGCGGTTCGGCCGGTCGGCCTCGACGACGGTCCAGCTGAGGCGGAAGCGCTGGCCGGCGATCTTCATGCGCTGGCGCAGTGTGGAGCCCGCCACGAGGTCGCCGTTCGGCGCCTCCTCGAGCTCCTCCTGGATCGTGACCCACTCGCCGAGGCAGTCGGGATCCGCCAGCACGTCGTAGACGCGCTCGGGGGACGCGTGGATCTCGATCTCGCGCTCCAGCTTGGTCATCGCGCCGCGAGCGGCTCGGCCAGCTCCCATTCGCGCAGCGCGTGCTCCACCGAGCGGTCGAAGCGGCGGGGGCGGAGCCCGAACAGCTCGCGCGCGGATTCGTCGCGCGGGAGCAGATCGCTCTCGAGGCTTCGCATCAGCGGTCGGACGAGCTCGAGCGGCTGGCCGGTGATCGCGCTCACGACCGCGCTCGCGGCCGGCGTCTGGTTGAAGCGGAGCGCGAGCGGCGCCCGCCCCACGCCCATCACCTCTGCGATGCGGCGGATCATCTCGGCGTACGTCAGCACGTCTGGGCCGACGATGTCGAGCGAGCGGCCGGCGGCTCGCGGCTCATGCGAAGCGCGTGCGAGGTACTCGATCGCGTCGCGCTCGTCGACCGGCTGCGTGCGGTGGAGGTGCCAGGCCGGGAACGGCAGCACCCGCAGCCGCTCCACCAGGCGGACGAGGATCCGGAAGGAGGACGACCGCGCGCCGACGAGGATCGACGCGCGAAAGGCCACCGAGGCGGGCAGCGCGCGCAGGAGGATCTCCTCGACCTCGAGCCGCGACGCGAGGTGGGGCGACACCGGGGTGCCGGGCGGCGGCAGGATGCCGCCGAGGTAGACGGCGCGCTCGACGCCGGCCCGCCGCGCGGCGCTCACGAAGTTGCGCGCGGCGCGGCGGTCGCGCTCGCCGAACGTGCCGCCCCCGCCGTTGGCGCCTACGCCGGGGGCCTCCATCGAGTGGACCAGGTAGTAGGCGGTGGTCACGCCGTCGAGCGCGGACTCGAGACCCTCGCCGCTGACGAGATCGGCGCGCACGGGCTCGACGTCGCCGGCGCCGGCCAGCCGCGACGGATCGCGCACGGCGGCGCGCACAGCGCGGCCCTCGCGGAGCAGCCGCTCGATGAGGCGGCCGCCCACGTAGCCGGTCGCTCCGGTCACGAGCTCCATCGGTCCGAGCTTATGATGGCCGGCCGTGCCCGAGGCCCCCGAGCCGCTCAACGTCCGCGAGTATGCGCGCCTCGCGGAGGCCGCGCTCGACCCGGGCGCGCTCAGCTACTTCACGGGCGGAGCGGGCGACGAGTGGACGCTCCGCCGCAACGAGGAGGCGTTCGCGCGTCTGGTCCGGCGGCCGCGCGTACTGGTCGACGTGGCCGGGGTTACGACCGCGACCGAGCTCCTGGGCCAGTCCGTCTCGATGCCGGTCCTCGTGGCGCCGACGGCGATGCTCAAGGTGGCGCATCCCGACGGGGAGCCGGGTGTGGCGCGTGCCGCCGCCGCGGCGGGCACGATCTTCACGCTCTCGACGCTCGCCACGGCAACCCCCGCCGAGATAGCGGAGGCGGCGCCCGGCGGCACGCGCTGGTTCCAGCTCTACTGCTTCCGCGATCGTGGGCTCAACCTGTCGGTGATCGACGACGTGGTCGAGGCAGGGTTCAGCGCGATCGTGCTCACGGTCGACGTGCCCTACCTCGGCCGCCGCGAGGGCGACATCCGCGCCGGCTTCCAGCTTCCCGAGGGCACGGTCATCCCGGCGTTCGCGGCGATCTCGGGCGGGCACGGCGCGCCCACCCCGGCCGAGGTGATCGGCCTGCTCGATCCGTCGCTCACCTGGCGGGACGTGGAGCAGCTGGCCGAGGCGTCGCCGATCCCGGTCCTCGTCAAGGGGGTCCTCAC
>JAXDHW010000254.1:0-2629 GCA_034664365.1 Thermoleophilaceae bacterium | reverse complement strand
TCGCGGTTGGTGGCCATGCCCTCGGCGAGCTGATCGTCGCTGGCCCCGGCGATCAGGGTCGCGAACTGGTCCGGCGGGATCATCGACTGCTCGTTCAACCGTGCTCCTCCTCCTCGTCGGTCGGGGGCATCCACAGCTCGCCGCGGACGAGGTTGCCCAGTCCCATCCAGGCGAAGTTCATGAGACGCAGCGCGTGGAGCTCGCGCGATTCGTCGGGGCGGCCCGCGGACCAGGACAGGAGCGCGATCGTCGCGCCGGTGAGCGCATGCGCGAGCGGCTCGGCCTCGCGCGCCGCGTCGGGGTCGACCCCCGCCCCGATCGCGGTGTCGACGAACAGGCCTGTGAGCAGTCGCGCCATCGACGCGCGCCCGCGGGCGGTCGTCTCCGCGAACGTGCTCGACGTGGGACCGCTCGGGTAGCCGATCGCGAAGAGGTCGGGGTTGTCGTCGAAGAACCGGAACACGGTGACGAGCCCGGCCCAGAGCCGGCGCTCCGGCGTCCCGCTATCGCTCACCGCAGCGGCGACCGCGTCCTCGAGGGCCCGCTCGCCCTTCTCCAGGCACGCGACGAACAGGCCCTGCTTCGACTCGAAGTACGCGTAGAGCATCGGCTTGGTGATGCCGGACGCGTGCGCGATCTCGTCCATCGAGGCGTCGTGGTAGCCGCGCGCCGCGAAGATCCTGGTCGCGGCGCGGATCATCTGCCGCTCGCGCCGCTCGCGCGGGACTCGCCGCCGCGTCACCGTTCCGCTCGCCGTGGACACGGTCATCGAGGCTAATGCTACGCCCAGACATGACTCTTGGTAATATTACTGTCGGTAACTAGTCGGGGGAGGCGTGATGAGGCACTGGCAGCGGGTCCTCGTGGGTGTGACGGCGGCGGTCGCGACTGCCTGCGGGGCAGCGAGCGCCGTGGCGGTGGCGCCCGGCGGGTCCAGCGGGGCGAGCAGCCAGCTCGTGTGGACCAGGTCGGTGGCCCCGGGCGTCGTGCGCTACCGCTACCGCTATGGACCGCTGATCGCGGCGCCGGGTCAGAACCTGATCCTGGCCGGACCGGTGACGATCGAGAAACCCGCCGGCGACGGCTTCGTGACCCGCGTCCGCCCCGACCTCGTCGACGGCAGCGGCAAGGCTCCGCCGATCGAGCAGGTCCACATGCACCACGCCGTGATGCTCAACCTCTCGGCGCGCGACTCGACCTACCCCAGCCTGCCACAGCGGTTCTACGGCTTCGCCGAGGAGAAGACGGTCGCCGAGCTCCCGGCGCCGTACGGCTATGCGGTCAGGGGCTCGGACGTCTGGGCCGTCAACTACATGCTCCACAACGGGACGCCGGACGCGAAGGTCGTCTGGATTCAGTACGACCTCGACTGGGTGCCGGCCGCGAGCGAGAGGGGCCGGCACATGAGGCCGGCACGTCCGCTCTGGATCGACGTCCAGAACGGCAAGGCGTACCCGGTCTTCGACGCCCTCAGGGGCCAGGGCGGCAACGGCCGCCTGACCTACCCGGACGAGGTCGCGCCCGACCCGTACAGGGGCGGCGTGAAGCTGAACGAGTGGAGGGTCGACCGACCGGGCACGTTGGTGGCCGGGGCCGGGCACCTGCACCCGGGGGGCCTGCGCGTGGACCTCGATGTCCGGCGCGGGACCGCCCGCAGGCACATCTTCCGATCGAACGCGAAGTACTTCGATCCGAACGGCCCGGTCTCGTGGGACCTGGCGATGACCAAGACACCGCTGTCGTGGCGCGCCGGGCTCCGGAAGGGCGACGTGCTGCGCGTGAGCACGACCTACGTCACCACGCGCGCGTCGTGGTACGAGTCGTTGGGCCTGATGCTGGTCTACGTGGCCGACGGCGTGAAGGGCCCGAACCCGTTCACGAAGCGCGTCTACACGACCGGTGCCGTGACGCACGGTCACCTGGCCGCGGCCGACAACCACGGTGGTCGCAGCACCGGCCTGTCGGACCCGCGGAAGGCACCGGACGGCTCGACGGCGCAGCACGGGATCGGGATCGCCGACTTTGCCTACCTGCCGGGCGACCTGTCGTCCAGCGGGGCGCTGGGCAACCCCCCGGTGGTCGCAGCGGGGGAGTCGCTTCGCTTCGGCAACTTCGACGCGAGCGACTCGGTCCTGCACACCGTCACCGCGTGCCGCGCGCCGTGCACGGCAAGCACGGGCATCAGCTACCCGCTGGCGAACGGTCCGCGCAACTTCGACTCGGGCCAGCTCGGGTACGGCCCGCCGGGCCTAACGGCGGCGGCGGAGCGGCCGGACTGGTTCACGCCGCCCAAGCTGCCGCCCGGGACGTACACCTACTTCTGCCGCGTCCACCCGTTCATGCGCGGCGCCTTCCGCGTCAAGCCGAGCCCCGGAAACCAGGGATCTGGCGGCGCGAGCCGAACGCTGAAGCGGTAGCGCTCCCGCACCGGCGGCGGTGGACGGGCTTGGTGCCCGCCTTTATCGTGGACCGGAGTTCATGGGCAAGACACTCGTCATTGCAGAGAAGCCGTCCGTCGGCCGCGACCTCGCGGGCGCGCTCCCTGGAACCTTCAAGCAGAGCAAGGACAAGACCCACCTCGAGGGCGAGGAATTCGTCATCTCGTGGGCGGTGGGACACCTCGTCGGGC
>JAXDHW010000237.1:0-6145 GCA_034664365.1 Thermoleophilaceae bacterium | reverse complement strand
AGCCCGGCGAGCGAGTAGCGGGAGTGGGCTCCCCCTCCTCCACTGCCGCCGGTCAGGGTCAGCAGGCTGAGCGAGACCGCCACGAGGCCGATCCCGACCCATTGGCGACGGCCGAGCTCGAAGCCGAAGAAGCGCTCCGCGAGCACCGCGAGGAAGACGAGTCCACCCGCGAGCACCGCCTGCCCGATCGAGAGCGGAACAAGGCTGAGCGCGGCCACGTGCAACCCGAAGGCCACCGCCGCCACGCCCCACCCGATGCTCCACCAGCGGGAGCGAAAGAGATCGGCCGCGCTCCGCAGCGGGCGGTGCATATCGACGGGCGGAGCGGCGACCGCGCCCCTCTGCTTGAAGAGGAACGCGAGATTCGTCCCGAGCGCGGACAGCAGCGCGCAGATGAGCCCGAAGCCGACGGCGAGCGAGACTCCGGTCACCGCGAGGCCATCGCCGCTCGCTTCGCCCGCTGGCGCTCGGGCGTGATCCGAACCACGTCCCAGGCCAGCCGGCCGCGCTCGAGCGCCGTGATCAGCCAGGCGCCGGGGTCGGGCTGCCACCGCCCGAGGCCGTGACGCGCGGAGGTGGGGAACGCGTGGTGGTTGTTGTGCCACGACTCGCCGAAGGTGATCGGCGCGAGCCAGCCGATGTTTCGCGACTCGTCGCCGGTCGGGAACGGCGAACGGCCGAAGAAATGGCACAGGGAGTTGATGCTGAACGTGGCGTGATGCAGGAGGAATATGCGCACCAGCCCACCCCACAGGAGCCCCGTGAGCCCGCCCACCAGCGAGCCGGTGAGCGCGACGCCGAGTCCGAAGGGGAGGGCGAGCCCGACCGCGACCCAGAGCGGGAAGGTGCGGCTGATGAACCGCAGGTCGCGATCGGCCAGCAGGTCCTTCGCATAGCGCGCCGGATTGGCCATGTCCTTGCCGCGGAACATCCAGCCGACGTGCGCGTGGACCAGGCCGGCGACGGCGCCCCGCACGCCGGGCCGCTGATCCACATGCGGGCTGTGCGGGTCGCCCGGGCGATCGGAGAAGGAGTGGTGCTTGCGGTGCGTCGCGACCCACTCCACCACCGACCCCTCGACCGCCATCGAGCCCAGCACCGCGAAGAGCGCGCGCAGGGTGCGTGTGGTCTTGAAGCTTCGGTGGGTGAAGAGTCGGTGATAGCCGACCGTGATCCCGGCGCCGGTGAGCGCGTACACGATCGCCAGCACGACGAGGTCCTGCCAGTGAAGGGTCCCGCCCCATGCGAACGAGGCCGCCACGGCGAGCGCGGCCAGCGGCAGGCCGATGACACCGGTCCGCACGAGTCGCTCGCGGGTCTCGTGCTCGATCGGGACCGTCTCGGTCGGCCGGCCTGACTCGGTCATGTTGTCTCCTTTGGTCTCCAATCCCATGGGCAACGCCCCTGGGCGTGAATCCCTCGATGGCTGGTCAGCGACCGCCTGCGGCAACGTTAGTCTGATTTCCCGAAGCTGCCCACAGCGAGATCGCTACGGCCGCTTCACGCTGACCAGCCTGAATACCTCCCGCGGACCCTTCAACGAGCCCTCGAAGACCTCGCCGACCCCGCGGACGTAGTACTTCGCGTCGAGTACGTCGGGCTCGAGCTTCGTCCATTCGTTGGTCTCGAGGGCAGCGCCGTAGTCCCCGGAGGGAACCTTGATGTGCGCGGCGAGGGACACGACCCGGAACTGGTCCTCCGCGTGCCCGCGCAGGTACTCCTGGCGGTGCTGCTCGCCGACGCGTGGATGCGCGGGCATGAAGAGACCGGCCCTGGCGCCGTTGACGCCCGTGTGCCACGTGCCCTCGGTGCTCGTCACCCGGCCGCGCGCGTCGAGCTCGGCCGTGTCCTCGCCGAAGTACCAGACGTTGCCCTTGCCGTCCTGGGAGTAGTAGTCGGTCGTGCGCTCGCTCAGGTGGCCGCCCGAGTAGACCCGGTCGTCGACCACCACACACGGCGCGCCGCCGAGGGTCTTCGTCCGGTGCGTGACGGTGAAGACGTCGCGCTGCCGCTTGCCGTCCTTCGTTCCCTCGTAGACGAGCGTCGTTCCCGGCTTGAGCGGGAGCCACTCGTTGTCGATCTTCGTCGTGAACCGCGCGTGCTCGTTGCTCGACCCGCACGCGGCGAGCGTAAGTGCCGCGAGGGCGATGATGGGTGTGATCAGTTGTCGTCTCATTGGCGCGACCCTACGCAGGCACTCCTGAGAGGACGGTTAGGACGCGGCGGGCAGCGTCAGCGAGAAGCGGCTGCCGTGCCCCTCGTCGCTCTCCGCCCAGATCCTGCCGCCGTGGGCGGTCACGATCTCGTGGCAGATCGCCAGGCCGAGCCCGCTGCCGCCGCTCGCGCGCACGCGCGTGGAATCGACGCGGTAGAAGCGGTCGAACACGTGAGGCAGCGCATCCGCCGGTATGCCGAGTCCGTCGTCCGACACGCGTAGCCCGGCCTCCCCGTCCTCGCGCCACGCCTCGGTCCGCACCACCCCACCGGGCGGGCTGTACTTGACCGCGTTGTCCACGAGGTTCGCCACCACCTGGCGGATCCGATCGCGGTCCGCGTCGACCACGGCGTCGTCCCCGGCGGCCACGAGCGTCACGCCCTTCTCGCCGGCGATCGGACCGAGGTCCGCGGCCACCTCGTCCACGACGGCGCGCAGCGCGAACGGCCGCAGCAGCAGGGCGAGCCGGCCCTCGTCCGCACGCGCGAGCGTGAGGAGGTTCTCCACCGTCCGGGTCATCCGCGCGACCTCCTCGCGTGCGCTCGACAGGACCGCGCGAGCATCGGGCTCAAGGTCCTCGTAATCGAGCGCCACGTCGAGCTCCGAGCGCATGACCGCGAGCGGCGTGCGCAGCTCGTGCGAGGCGTCCGCCACGAGCCGCCGCTTGTCCTCGACGCCACGGCGGAGCCGGTCGAGCATGCGGTTGAGCGTGGCCGCGAGGTGAGCGACCTCGTCGGAAGTCGCCGGCACCGACACCCGCTCGTCGAGCCGGTCCACCTCGATCCGCTCGGCCTGGCGCGTGAGGCGATCGACCGGGCGCAGCGCGGCGCGCGCGAGCCACCAGCCCCCCGCCGCCACGGCGAGCAGCGCGGCGGGTCCCGCTATCAGCAACAGGACGAGCACGCGGTGAACGGCGGACTCGACGCCCTCGAGCGAGCTCGCGACGACGAGCGCATCGCGCTCGCCGCCGCGCCTCACCACCGTGGCGTACACGCGGAACGGCTCGCTGTCGGTACGTCCGTGCGCCGTCCGCACGAGCTCGGCACCGGCCAGCACCCTGCGCCGCTCCGCCGCGCCGAGAAGCGGAGCGCGCGGGAGGTCGCGGCCGATCGCGCCGAGCAGCCGCCCCTGGCGCGTGACGAGCTGCGCGCCGGAGTCAGCCGGCAGCACGCTGACGACGCTCCCGCTCGTCGAGCTGAAGCGCGCCGGCCCGCCGCGCTCGTACCCGGAGCGGATCTCCGCCCCCGCCGACCGCAGCGAGCGGTCGAAGTCGGCGGTGAGGTCGGCGCGCAGGCGGACGACGACGAATGCCCCGAGCGCGGTGATCACGAGCGCCAGCACGGCCACGTACCACGCCGTCAGCCGGATCCGGATCGGCAGCCTCATTGCGGATCGAGGGTGTAGCCGACGCCCCTCACCGTCCTGATGAGCCGCCTCCCGAACGGCTGCTCGAGCTTCTTGCGCAGGTACGCCACGTAGACGTCGACCACGTTCGAGTCCCCGAGGTAGTTCGCGTCCCATACGTGCTCGAGCACGCGCGTGCGGGTCACAACCTCGTCGGCGTTCTCCATGAGGAACCGCAGCAGCGCGAACTCGCGCGCGGTGAGCGCGATCTCCCGGCCCGCCCGCGTCACGAGGTGTCCCGCCGCGTCGAGCTCGACGTCTCCGACCCGCAGGATCGCCGGCCGCTCGCGGGGGCGCCGCCGCAGCAGGGCGCGGAGGCGCGCAAGCAGCTCCCCGAACGCGAACGGCTTGACGAGGTAGTCGTCGGCGCCCACGTCGAGCCCGCGAACGCGGTCGTCGACCTGGTCGCGCGCGGTCAGCATGAGGACCGGCGCCCAGCACGCCTCCTCACGGAGCCTCCGGCACACGTCGAAGCCGTCGGCACCGGGCAGCATCACGTCCAGGACGATCGCGTCGTAGTCGTACACCCGTGCCTGGAACAGGGCGTCCTCGCCGTCCGCCGCCACGTCGACCGCGTAGCCCTCGTGGCGCAGGCCGCGCGCCACAACAGCCGCCATCTTGGCCTCGTCCTCGACGATCAGGATCCGCACCTACTCCGAGTATGGACCGCTCGCGTGAGAGGGCGATTAAGGCCCCGGGTACGCTCCGGCGATGGCCGGCGGCTACCGGATCGTGCTGTTCGACATCGACGGGACGCTCGTCTCGACCGGCGGCGCGGGCGCGACGGCCTGGAAGCGCGCGTTCGAGGAGCTGCACGGGATCCCAGCCGACATCGGCGAATACACGGACGCCGGCATGACCGACCCCGATGTCGGCGCCAAGACGTTCGAGGCGGTACTTCACCGCAGGCCATCTCCGCACGAGCTGGCACAGCTGATCCAGCGCCGGCTCGAGCACCTTCCCGAGGCTGTGGCCGAGAGCAAGGGATACAGGGTCCTGCCGGGGGTGCCGGAGCGATTGAGGCAGCTCAGTCGCGCCGGGCACCTGCTCGGGCTCATCACCGGCAACGGCGACGGTGCCGCGCACATCAAGCTCGAGCGCGGCGACCTCAATCGCTGGTTCACGTTCGGCGGGTACGCCGTCGCCGGTCTCGATCGCCCCGGCATCGTGCGGCAGGCGGTCGCGCAGGGCGAGGCGATGCTCGGGAAGGACGTGCCAAACGCCGAGGTCTCCGTGGTCGGCGACACGCCGCTCGACATCGCGGCGGCGCATGCCGCCGGCTGCTCGGCGATCGCTGTGGCCACAGGCCACTACGACGCTGCCACGCTGCGAGAGGCGGGCGCGGACCACGTCGTGGAGACGCTCGAGGAGGACCTGCCGCTCCGCTGACTGTGTCGCGCCCGGTCGCCAGCCGGTCGTTCCACCGCTAGCCTCGGTGTCAGTCCGCGGTCTGCGTTTCGCCCTGACCTCTCGCGCGGCCACACCGAGGGGGCTGGGAGTTGAGCATGACTACGCAGGGATACGACGGGGACGGCGGTTCTCCGATGGCCGAGGCCACGAGGCCGCAGCAGAGCGTCTCGCTGGCGATCTCTAACGAGATGGTCCGGCTGTACAAGGAGCAGTTCGGGCGCGGCCCGACGAAGGTGAGGACGTCATGGTGCGGGCCGGACATCGTGACCGTGATCCTCGAGGACACCCTCACGCCGGCCGAGCGCAACCTCGTCCGGATGGGCGAGCACCAGCGCCTGCGCGACCTTCGCACCTTCTTCCAGTACGCGTCGACGAGGGAGTTCTGCGAGCCGGTCGAGCGGCTCACGGGCCGCAGCGTCCGGTCGTTCGTGAGCGGCATGGACACCGAGGCCAACGGCCTCGCCGTCGAGCTGTTCGTGCTGCATCCCGAGGGCTACGACGGCCCGTCGCGGATCGAGCGCGCGGAGCCATAGCCGATGGAGACCGAGCAGCTCAAGGCCCTCCAGGCTCCCCTGAAGGAGCGATACACGACCGACCCCGGCGGGGCGCTTGTCACGCTGTCGGCGGCGGGAGCGTTGGGCGAGGGCGTGTCGTGCTCGGTGCAGACCGGCCGCGCGATCGCTGAGGCCGGCCTCCATCCGGCCACCGGCGGCGACGGCACGCTGCTCTGCTCGGGCGACATGCTGCTGGAGGCCCTGGTGGCCTGCGCCGGCGTCACGCTCCGGGCCGTGGCCACGTCGCTCGGGATCGCGGTCGAGTCGGGACGGGTGCGGGCTGACGGCGACCTGGACTTCCGCGGGACGCTCGGCGTGGATCGCGATGCGCCGGTCGGGTTCTCGGCGATCCGCCTCACCTTCGAGCTCGAGACCGATGCGGACGAGCAGACGCTCGAGACGCTTCGCCGGCTCACCGAGCGCTACTGCGTCGTCTTCCAGACCCTCGCGGGTGCTCCGGCACTCTCGAGCAGCATCACGAGCGCGTAGAGCACAGGCCGAGCGCCTTTAGCCGCCGCTCAGAAGCGGCGGGAAGAGTGGTCGCGTGGTCAGCTCCCCCGGC
>JAXDHW010000219.1:0-11633 GCA_034664365.1 Thermoleophilaceae bacterium | reverse complement strand
AGGTCGCATAGCGACCCCAGGGCAGGATCGCTCCGCTGCAGCCCCTCGTCTAGCGATCAGGCACCAGGCGGTGGAACTGGCGCGCCTTCCCGCGGAAGGTGAACGGCTTCTGGACCTCGCACGGCGGCGTGGCATCCGGCGCGGGCGTGTTGCCCACGTTGCGGCAGTCGATCGCCTGCTCGAACGTCTTGAGCCGGTTCATGAAGCCCGGGACCGGATACGGGTTGTGGCGGTTCGACCCGTACCGCTGGGTCTGCGTGACCGATGCTTCCCCGCTGAGTGGAACCAGCGCGCGCAGGAAGTGGAGTGACGGGCCGCCCGCGCCCTGCGGCTCAGAGCCCTGGAACGACGCCGCGACACTGGAGATCTGCGACACGAGCTCGCCCTTGAAGAGGCCGAGGTAGTCGACGATCGGCTGGGCGTTCTGGAGCACGGGCACCAGGACGTCGAAGAGCGGCCGGGCGGCGTGGACGATGCGCGTGGTGGCGGGCACTCCCTCGCGCGACGCCGTCACGAGCTTGTCCACGTCGCGGAACGTGCCCTGGAGCTCCGGCGCGAGCACGGCCGCATCGCGCAGCGCCGGCGCCAGCGCCCGGGCGCCCGGGCGCAGGTCGTGCACGACGGGACCGGCGTCGGCGGTCAACCCGCGCAGGTCGACCAGCGTGGGCCGAAGCTCGGCGAGCGTGGTCGGGAGGATGCGGACCGTGTCGGCCAGGTCGCGGTCGCGCGCGGCCGTGGTCGCAAGCACGCGGTCGCCCGCCCGGACGAGAGCGGACAGCTCGCCCTGGCGGCGCCCCAGCGCGCCGAAGACCACGCCCGTGTCGCGCACCAGCCTGCGCACCGCGCGGTGTTGCACGTCGAGCGTCCTCAGGAGCTGGGTCGAGTCGTCGGCGAACGGCGGCAGGTTGCCGAGCGCGTCGTTGATGTCCTGCCCGCGCCCCGCGAGCCCACCCGCCAGCGAGCCGACCAGCCGCTGGAGATCCGTGCGGGTGCGCGAGTCGAGCGCCCGCGTGATCTCGTCGAGCTCCGTTGTGGCCGCGACCTGCCGGTTCGGGAGCGTTCCGTTGTCCGGCACCAGCCCGGCCGTGCGGCTGCCCGGCGCGAGCTCCACGTACGTCTCGCCGAGGAGCGTCTTCTGCCGCAGGATCGCGCGGCTGGCGCGCGAGATCGGCGCGTAGCGGCGCTCGATCTGCATCGTCACGTGCGTGCGGCCCGCGGTCTCCTCGGTCTTGACCACGCGGCCGACCGTGACGCCCGAGATGCGCACGTCCGCCGTGTCGGCGAGCTGGGTCGCCTCCTCGAAGTTCGCCTGAACCCGGTAGCCCTTGGCTGCGAGCGGCGACGGCCCGCCGAACGACTTCCAGATGTAGGTCAGGATCAGGAAGCAGGACAGGGCGAACACGACCATGATCGCGATCTGGGCGAGGGACGGGGCGCGTTTCTGCATCAGCCGGCCCCTCGCTTCGACGCACGCAGGAGCTGCGCCGGCGTGCCGCTCTTGGCAGCCTTCTTCGGCGTCGCCGGGCACAGCGGCAGCGCCGCGATCGGCGCGAGCGCCGGGTTGGCGGCGAGCACCTGGCCGAGCGTCGAGCAGCCGAACATCACGAGCCCGCGCCACGCGACGCCGTGCGCGTCCTCCACCGACAGCACCGAGTTGCCGTCGTGGATGTACCAGGCGAGCCAGTACAGGTAGCCCTCCTCGGGCCCCTTCGGGTTGAAGCCGAGCTCGTTGACGGCCCTGTTGGCCACGTGGCCGACCTCGACGAGCGGCGGCGTGACCCGCTCGAGTCGCGCGACCGACGGGCGCAGCTCGGCGAGCAGAGGCGTGGTCTCGCGCACGAGCGGGCGCAACCCGTTCCGCACGACCGGCGTGGCCTCGCGCAGGAGCGGGCGCGCGGCCACCAGGTCGCCCGCGAGCTCACGGGCGAGCGGCCGCAGGCGCGTGAGGGCGGGCGCAGCATCCACGGCGAGCCCGCGCGTGGCGGTGAGCGCGGTGCGCGTGGCGTGGAGCGCGCCCGGCAGGCGCTCGATCGCGGCCTGGAGGTCGGCGTCGCGGTGGCCGAGCGTGGTGAACACGGCCGACGACGCGTCGACAAGGCTCGCCAGCTCGCGGTCCTTCGATGCGCTCGCGTGGGCGAGCACGCGCAGGTTCGCCACCAGCCGCTTGACCTTCTCGCGCCGGTCGGCCACCGCCTGCGCGACCCGCCGCCCCCGCGCCAGCGTGGGCTGGCTCGCGCGCAGCACCCGCCGCAGGGCCGCGCCGCGCCCGTCGAGCCCGGGCCCGCCGGCGTTCACGAACGCCGACAGGTAGCGCCTCGTGTCGGTGTCGAGCGCGGCGAGCACCTGGTCGGGGTTCACATTCGGCCGCGTGTTCGCGATCGGCAGCCGGTCGCCGTCCTTCAGCCTGCCGGCATGCGGCAGCGAGCGATCGGGACGCCCCGGGTCCATCTCGATCGCCATGTCGTTCAGCCCCGTCTTGGGCCGCAGCTGGAGGTGGGCATTGCGGTAGACGGGCCCGAGGTCGTCGCTCGTCAGGTTCATCTGGACGAGCGCGTGCCCGTTCTCGAGCTTCACGCCGCCGATCTCCCCCACCTGCACGCCGGCGACGTCCACGGTCTGCCCCTGCCCCGGCGTCACCGACTGCGCGTTCTCGAACTCCGCGTAGATGCGGGTCTCGTGCTCCCACGGGAAGCGCAGCCGCTCCTGCCTGACCACGTAGATGCTCACCGCGAGCGACAGCACGATCATCCCGGTGAGAGCCAGGATGTGGCCCATGTACATGCGCAGCATCTCGCGGCCCCGCTGGGTCATGGGAGTGGCCCCGCGTTCTCGAGCGCCGGACCGGTCTCCGCGTGGAGGTTCGGCGGCTTCTGGCTCTCGCACGGCACGTTCGGCCTGAACGGCGGCAGCGAGTTCGTCCGCTTCAGCGGCCGCGAGCCGAGGATCGGGTTCTCGGTCACGCCGACGAGCGGCTCCACGAGCCCGGGCACCTGACCGGTGGTGATCGTCTGGTTGCCGAAGCCCGCGTGGTAGCGAACCGCGTGACCGTCGCCGTCGAAGTTCTGCACGGCGCTCGCGAGCCCGACCCAGCCGTGGAAGAGCTCCGAGTAGACCGGGTAGGGCGCCGACAGGTCGCCGTCGTCGATCTTCGTGTAGGCGGTGGGGAGCACGTTGCGACGCGCGCACTCCGTGACCGGTCGCAGGAGGCCGACCAGCGTGCGCAGGCTCGGCTGGAGCCGTGCGAGCGAGCGGATCGCGGGGTCGCCCACGCGCACCAGCGCGGGAAGCTCGGCGGGCGCGAGCAGGCCCTCCACCTGGGCGAGCAGCGGATTGGCGAGCCGCAGCGTCGCCGGCGCGGCGCGCAGCCCCGGCCGGACCTCACGCGCAAACGCGCGCGCCGTCGGGAAGAGGCCGTTGAGCGCGACGAAGGTGGGCCGTGCCTCACGCACCGCGGCCGCCAGCTCGGGCAGCGATGCCTCCAGCGCGGCGCGGCGGCTGGCGAGCGCGCCCGTCGTTCGCGCGAGCCCCGTGACCAGGTCGGCCAGCTGGGCCTGACGCCCGGCCAGCGCGCGCGATGTGCGCTCGGCGTCGCCGATGAGTCCC
Organism: Thermoleophilaceae bacterium; assembly: GCA_034664365.1. Classification (GTDB taxonomy): domain Bacteria; phylum Actinomycetota; class Thermoleophilia; order Solirubrobacterales; family Thermoleophilaceae; genus AC-37. Next base: position 8,030 of record JAXDHW010000219.1, on the reverse strand, counting down.
GACAGGTCGTGGTCGCGCCGCCCCCGCACCGCCTCGGCCGCGATCGCGCCCTCCCTGAACGCCGGCGCCCACTGCCCGATGCTCCTGTTGAGCGCCCGCGCCCCACCGTGGCCGAGCGCCGTGGCCAGCTCGTGCACGACCTTGGTGAGGTTCTCGCGGGTGCCGTGGTTGAGCGTGTCGAGCACCTGGTCGAGCTGGACCGGCACCGCCGTCTGCGTGACCGGGAGCGTGTGCCCGGAGTCGACGACGGGTGCCGACGGCGTGCCCGTCCGGAGGTCCACGAAGAAGTTGCCCTCGAGGAAGATCCGCGGGCGCACCTTGAGGGTGGCGTCCGAGTGGATCGGCAGCGCGCTGTCCTCGAGGTTCATCGTCACGATCGCCGTCTGGCCGGGCCCGCGCTCGACCTTCGCGACCTTGCCGACGTCGATGCCGGCGATCCGCACGGGCGTGCGCGAGTGGAGCTCGCTGCCCGACGTGACGACCGCCTTCAGCTGGTAGCTCGACGACCACGGCAGCGACCCGCTGAACGCGAGGTAGACGGCCACCGCCGCGAGCACGATCGCGACGAGCCCGGCTCGGAACGGAGACATGTTGCGGAGCCGGCGCCTCATGGCTTCGGCACGTCCTGGGAGTAGTGCGCCTTCGTGCCGGGTGCGTGCCCGATCACCTGCGCGCCGGGCTTGTACGGCTCGTTGCCCGCCTCGCACAGCCCGCGCTGGCCCGGCGCCGCCGTGTACGGGTACGGGTTGGCATGCAGATCGGGGGCCGGGTCGGGCCGGTACTGCATCTGCCCGGGGTTCGCGATCACCATCGTGCGCAGCCAGTTGCCCGCGGCGTCGCCCTCCGAGACCGTGGACCACACGTTGTGCAGATACGTGCCGAGGTAGTTGCACTGCGTCTGGACGGGCGCCACGAAGCGCAGCGTCGGCAGCGCCGCGTCCAGCGCGATCGTCAGGCGCCGCAGCGTGCTGCGCGCGAGCGGGTCCGACGCGAGCAGCGCGACCTCGTGCAGCGCCGCGCGCAGCCGGTCCGAGAGCGCGCTGGCGCGCCGCAGCACCGGGATCCCCGTCTGGAGTGCCGCGTGCACCCGCGCGGCCGCGGTCGGCAGCACCTCGATCCCCGGTCGCACGTCGTGCACCAGAAGCCGGGCCTCGCGCAGCACCGGCCGGGCCGCGGCGAGCGTGCGGATGCCCTCGAGCTCGGTCGGCGGCAGCTCGCCGAGCGTCGCCGACAGCTGCGGCGAAACCGACTCGAGCGCGGCCAGCGTGCGGTTCGCGCCCGCGATCATCGACGCGAGTTGCGGGGCCACCGGCGCCAGCTCCTCCACGACGCGCGCCAGCCCGCGCAGCGCCGAGCGCAGCCCGGTCCGCGGATCGGCCAGGTTGCGAGCCACGTGCCCGAGCCGGAGCAGCAGCTCGGGGCTGTCGGCCACGAACTGGTTGAAGTCCGCGCCCCGGCCGGCCAGCGCCGGCCCGCCCTGGTCGAGCGCCCGCGCGGCGGCCAGGCGCGTCTGTCGGTCGAAGGCGTCGATCACCTCGTCGAGCTCGACGGTCGGCTGTGCCCGCGCGATCGGCAGCCTGCCGCCGTCGGGGATCGGCCGGCCGCGGCGCCCCGGCACGAGCTCCAGGTACTTGAGGCCCAGCGGCGAGCGCGGGCGGACCGTCACGCGCGCGTCGTCCCTCAGCGGCTGGATCGTCTTGTCGAGCTTGAGGTCGAGCTCCGCGTAGACCTGCGCGCCGCGCTGCTTCGCCACGATCCCGTCGATCGTGCCCACGCGCTTGCCGCCGGAGCGGACCTCGTTGCCCTCCACCAGCGAGGCGGCGTTCGGCACCTCGACGCTGATCCTGTAGGTGGGGACGAACGGCAGTCCCTGGTTCGCGTTGTACGCGAGGAAGACGGCGATGACCGTGATCAGCGTCGTCACCGTCCCGATCAGGATCGGGCTGCCGGCGAGGCTCGTGCTCTGGCGCGATCTCATGGCTGGAGGAGCCAGTCGAGGAGGTCCGTGGGCAGCGCCGGCGCGGGGCGGCCCGGCGGCGGCCGGTTGGCGGCGCCGGCAGCCTGGCGGGCGATGTCGTGGTCGCGCGCGTGGCGGTGCCGGCGACGGTGGGCGTGGCGGCGGCCGGGGTGCCGTGTCCCGCCACTCGCCACGGCGGCTTCGCGGCGCGCGCTGGACCGGTTGCCGCCGCCCTTCCCGGTCCCGGCGAAGTGCGCGTCGCACCCCGCGGTCGGCTGCTCCGCGTACTGCTGGCACGGGCCCGAGATCTGGTACGACGGGAGGATGTGCGAGACCTTGTCGAAGCGCGAGCTCGCCAGCGCGCCGTAGTACGAGAACGGCCCCAACTGCTCGATCACGTTGCGGTCGCGCAGCGACCGCACGAGCGGCAGCGCGATCCTCACGGCGGCGGGCAGCCGTTGCGTGACGGCGTCGAGGAGCCGCGCGACCGGGCGGCTCACCCTCACCGCGTGCCGGCCGGTGGCGGCGAGCTCCGAGAGCTTCACCAGCGTGGGTCGGGCGGCGTTGGCGAGCGGGTCGAAGTCGCCGAGCAGCGCCCGGACCTGCGGCGCCGCCCGGCCGAGCGAGCGGACGACCGGGCGCGCGTCGGTGGCGAGCCCGGTCAGGTCGCGGGCCGCCGGCTCCAGCTCGGCGAGCAGGGGCGGGAACCGGTGGACGGCCAGGTCGAGGTCGCCGCGGCGCGAGGCCACGGTGCGGCTGACGGCGCCGGCGCGGTCGATGAACTCCGCCACGTCGCGGTGCTTCCGGGCCAGCTCGCCCACGACGCGGTCCGATGCGTCGATCAGCCGGCCGAGCGTGTGGCGCTCGGAGTCCAGGATCGCCAGCGTGCGGTTGGTCTGCTGGAGGGCCGGGTTGGCGCGCCGGATCGCCGCGTTCAGCTCCTCGGGACGGCCCGCGAGCCCGCTGCCGAGCTCGTTCACCACGATCGAGAGCCGCTCGCGAACCGGCAGGCGCAGCGACGTGAAGACCACGTCGAGGTCGACCGGCGAGTGCGTGTGTTCGATCGGAACCGTGGGCGCGTCGCCGCCGTGGCGGCCGAGGCGAGCGGCGGACGGGTCGCCGGGCTGGCACTCCACGAACTTCTCGCCGATCAGGCTCTGCGGGCGGATGCGGCACTCGGCGTTGGCACGGAACGGCGCGAAGCCGGGGTCGATCCGCATCTGGATCCTCGCCCTGCGGTCCTTGGTCAGCTTGACCGCCTCGACCTGGCCGACGCGCGCGCCCGCGATCTTCACGTCCTGCCCCGAGATCAGGTAGTCCGCGTTGTCGAAGATCGCGTCGACGCGGTAGTCGCCGGAGGTGCCCCCGAGGCCGAGCGTGATCACGGCCAGCACCGCCGCGACCACGAGCACGCCGATGACCGCGAGACGCCTCACCGCGGGTCGTCCTCCGGGTTGCACGGGAACCGCTTGCCGGGATGCCAGGGGTTCGACCTGTCGGCCGCCGGCTGCGTCGCCGCGCCCGGACAGCGGGCCTTCACGTCCTTGCGGTAGCCGGTGAGCCCGCCCACCGTGACCGGTGTCGGGATCAGGGCGCCGGCGCCGTTGAGCGTGTAGCCGGTGCCCTGGCCCGAGATGCGCGTGTAGTGGCCGTTGGCGTCGTAGTAGATCGCGGCCGTGCCGCCGTAGCCCTCGACCTGGCCGGCGAACAGGTCCGGCGTGTAGGCGCGCAGTGCCTCGACGAGCGGCATGGCGTCCTTCGTGGTCTGCACGCCGGACTCGAACGCCGGCACCGCCTTGTCGGCCAGGGACGGCATCGTGCGGAGCACACCGAGCAGGTCCTCGCGCCCCGGACGGTCGATCAGTCGTCTGAGCGGCGGGATGACCCGGAGTCCGCGGGCCGCCACGGGCCGGAGCCTCACCAGCGTCTCGTTGAGCAGCGGTGCCACCGGGTGGGCCAGCCGAATCGTGGGCCGCAGGTCCCCGATCGCGCTCCGCAAATTGACCAGGGTCGTGTTCGCCTCGCGCAGCGTGGGGGGCAGGCGCCGCAGCAGCTCGTCCACGTCGGCCGTGTGGTTGGCGATCGCCTGGAGCGTGCTGCCCGCGGCCGGCACCAGGCGCTCGAGGTCCGCGCGGCGCGATGCGACCGCCCCCACGACGTCCGCCGACTCGAGCAGGAAGCGCTCGAACGCGCGCTGGTCGCGCACCACCTCGCTCGTGGTGGCCGCCGTCTGCGACAGCGCCGGGTTGAGGTCGTGCATCGCCGCGTTGAAGGCGCGTGCGCGCCCGGACGTCGCCCCGCTCAGGCCGCGGACCGCGCCCCGGAGGTCGCTCAGCGTCGCCGGTTCGAGCGAGTTGAGGATCGCGTCCAGGTCGACCTCGGACTGGGTGTAGTCCGCTCGGATCTCGCCGCCGTCGGCGATCTTCGCGCGGTTGTTGGGACCCGGGCTCAGCGCGATGTAGCGCCCCGCGATGCTCGCCAGGCCGACCGAGCGGACCTCCACGCGGCTCCCCTGGTGGAGCGGCGTCAGGTCGCCGTCGTCGATCGTCAGCGTCACGCGCGCGCGTGCGTGCGAGTCGAGCGTCAGGTCGCTCACCGATCCGACGGGCACGCCGCCGACCTTCACCTGGTCGCCCTTCACGAGCTGGCTCGCGTTCTCGAAGGTCGCCCGGACCTCGTACGAGCCGCCGCCGGCGAACAGGATCAGGCCCACGCCGACCGCCGCGAGCAGGATCGCTGCGGCGGTCAGGCGCCGCAGCGCGGCATGGGATCGCCTACCCCCCGGCACCAGCCTCACTCCTCCCCGAAGATCGTCAGTGCGGCCGCGAAGCTAACGGAGCACGGGTCAGGACGCGCCGATGGCGGCCACGCGCCGGTCGGCGCGGCGGGCGTTCGGGAACTCGCGCATCATCCGCGGGAGCACCGGCAGCATCGCCGAGAGCACCACGCGCCCGGCCTCGAACACGCGCCGCCGGTTGGGTCCGAAGGCGAGCCCGAGCTCGTCGCGAAGCTGCGGCGGCAACAGCCCGACGGTCGCGAGGTTGAGCACCTCGAGGAGCGGCCGCATCACGAACGGCAGCTCGGGCCTGAGCGTCGCGTCGACCACGTCGCGGAGCGCGTCGGTCACCACGATGCGGTCGCTCGCGAGCATGTCCGCGAAGTAGTCGTTGAAGTCGCCGAACGTGTCCGGCTGGCGGTCGCGGGGGATGCCGAACTTCTCGCCGAGCAGCTTCTGCTCCTCGTAGTAGGCGCGCTGCTCCGCGATCGACAGCGACGTGACGTAGCGCGTGTACACGTTGAGCGACGTGTGCACGAGCGTCGCGTGCACCCACATCAGGAGCTCGGGATCGCGCGCGTCGTAGTGAGTGCCCGCCGGGTAGCGCCCGCCGGCCTCGGTCGTCTCGCCCTTCACGCGGCCGTGGACCTCCTTGATCCGGGCCGACGCCCCCTCGGCGACCTCCGTGCTGCCGAAGACGATCTTGGTGGTCAGGTCGAGCGTCCGGTAGAGCCGTCCCCACGGGTCCTCGCGGTAGTTCGAGTGCTCGGCCACGCCCGCGGCCACGAGCGGGTGGGCGACCTGGAGCACGAGCGCCGCGCCGCCGCCCACCAGGAGGACGCCCTCGCGGTTGACGCGCCACGTGAGGGAGCCCGGCCCGAACAGGCCCGAATCGCTCATGTCCGGCAGCGTACCGTTACCATCCGGGCCGTGGGAGGCGGTGCCTGGATGTTCGTTTGGATGATGGTGATCCTGAAGATCCCCATCGCCGCGCTGCTCTGGCTCGTCTGGTGGTCCTCGAAGACGCCCGAGCCGCAGGAGGAGGAGCCGGCGCGCGTCGACGCGCGCCCGGACCACCGTCCCGACCCGAGGAGCCCGCGACGCCCGCGCCCGCCGCGCCGCGGCCCGCACGCCGAGCCCGCCCCCACCGCGCCGAGCCGCGTCCGCGCGCACGCAGCCGGCTCCGGCCGCCGCCAGCCGCTCCGGTAGCTTTCCCGCCGTGACGGTCCTCGCCTTCCGGTTCTTCTACGTCATCGGCCCCGCGCTCGCCGTGTGGGCCGTGATCATCTCCGTGATCGGGTTCACGCGGCCCGACTTCCCGCGCGGGGTCGGCGCCATGCGCGTGGTGATCGGCCTCACGCTCGCGATCATGCTCACCGTGGTGCTCTCGGCGATGATCGGCGCCAAGTTCGAGAAGTCCGAGATCAAGGCGAACCCCGGCGAGAAGTCCGCAGCCGGCGGCTAGCGGCCGCCGCGCCGCCCCGATGCGCCGGGAGTTCGTCGAGCTTGCACGCTGCCCGGCGTGCCGCGCGGAGGGCACGCTCGAGCTCGAGGTGACCGAGGAGGACGCGCGCGAGGTGCGCCGCGGGACGCTCACGTGCAGCGCGTGCGGCGCGGCTCGCGGGATCGAGCGCGGCATCGCCGACCTCATGCCCGACGACCCGCCGGAGTTCGTGCGCCGCGAGGCCGCCGGGCTGGCTCGCTTCGCCGAGGAGATGCGCTCCAAGGACTGGGACCGCGAGCGGGTGCTCAACCTCCCGTACGAGCAGGACGGCTACTGGTACGCGCAGGCAACCGCGATGCACCAGACCCTCGCCAACGCCGAGCTCGACTTCCAGCCCGGCAAGCGGATCCTCGACGTCGGCTCCAACACGTGCTGGGCGAGCGCGACGTTCGCGGAGAACCGGCTCGAGACGTACGCGCTCGACATCGCCCCCGTCGAGATGCAGGGGCTCGCGACGGCCGACTGGTGGTTCGAGGGGAAGGGCGTCTACTTCGAGCGGATGCTGGGACTGATGTTCGACGTACCGCTCGCGGACGGGGTCCTCGACTACGTCTGGTGCTGCGAGGTGCTCCACCACAACCACCGCGCCAACCTCTGGGAGACGATGCGCGAGCTCCACCGGGTCCTCAAGCCGGGCGGGCGCCTGATCGTGGTGAACGAGTCCGTGCGCGCGCTGAAGACGCTCAAGCTGAGGCCGGGCCACGAGGTGGCCGAGTACGAGGGGCACGAGCACGCCTACCTGCGGCGGAGCTACCTGAAGGCCGCGCGCGAGGCCGGCTTCCAGGTCGAGCTGGTCGGCCCCTGGATCCACCCGACCTTCACCGATGCCCACTACATCATCAAGCCCGAGCACTCGGCACTGGTGGCGTTCCGCTCTGCGGCGCGGCACTCGGTCAGGCGATCGCGGGCCGCCCGGGCCGCGCGCCTCGCGTGGAAGAACTACGTCTCGGGTACCGCGCTGTACATGATCGGGACCAAGCCCGTCACAATGTGAGGACACCGGATCGAGGAGAGCGAATGGCCGAGGAAGAGACGCAGTCGCAGGACGGGGGCGGGGTAGCCACGGCGGAGGAGACGCTGTCCGTCACCGACAACCGCACCGGCGAGTCCTACGAGGTCGAGATCACGGACGGCACGGTCAAGGCCATGGACTTCCGCCAGATCAAGGTGAACGAGGACGACTTCGGCCTCATGACCTACGACCCGGCGTTCACGAACACCGCGTCATGCCGCAGTGAGATCACCTACATCGACGGCGAGGCGGGGATCCTCCAGCACCGCGGCTACACGATCGAGGACCTCACCGAGCACTCCTCCTACCTCGAGGTCGCCTACCTCCTGATCCACGGCGAGCTCCCCACCAAGGAGCAGTACGACGAGTGGGAGCACGAGATCACGATCCACACGTTCGTGCACGAGAACATCAAGCAGTTCATGCAGGGCTTCCGGCACGACGCGCACCCGATGGGGATGCTGCTCTCCACGGTCGGGGCGCTCTCGACGTTCTACCCGGGCGCCAAGGACACGAGCGACGAGGAGGAGCGCCACATGGCGGCGGTCCGGCTGATCGCCAAGGTGCCGACGCTCGCCGCGTTCGCGTACCGGCACAGCCTCGGGCTGCCGTACAACTATCCGGACAACGACCTGACCTATCCCGAGAACTTCCTCTCGATGATGTTCCGGATGACCGAGCTCAAGTACGAGCCGGACGAGCGGCTCGCGCGCGCGCTCGACGTCCTCTGGATCCTCCACGCCGACCACGAGCAGAACTGCTCGACCAGCGCGGTGCGCGG
>JAXDHW010000197.1:0-2796 GCA_034664365.1 Thermoleophilaceae bacterium | reverse complement strand
GCCGCCGGCGGTCAGAGCCGAGCCGGAAAGCGCGCCCGCGAACGCGCTGGGCATACGCCGCATCATGTTCACCGTCGACGACATCGACGACGTCGTTGCCCGCCTGCGCAGCCACGGTGCCGAGCTCGTCGGCGAGATCGCGCAGTACGAGGACATCTACCGGCTCTGCTTCCTGCGCGGCCCTGAGGGCATCATCATCGGACTGGCCGAGCAGCTCAGCTGAACCCTCGGTCCCAGCCCGGGGCGGGCTACGCGAACCAGAGGGAGAGCGCGCGGAACATCGCGACGGTCACCAGGACCGTGGTCCCGAGCATCGCCGCGACCAGCACGATGTAGCGGACCGTGCCGCTCTTGCGGACCCGCTCGCGCCGCCTGTGGCGCGACCGAACGGCCGCCTCGCGGCGGAGCCTGCGCGTGCGCGCCGCCTCCTCCGCAGTCTGGTGATGAAACGCCGCCTCGAACTGAGCCAGCGATTGCCGCATTCGCATGAGAAGTTGCAAGGGTACCGGGGCCGCGGCCCCGAGCACGCCCCTTGCCTGCGGGCTCGGCTACTTGCCCTTGAGCTTGTCGAGCGCCTGATCCACGGCCTTGCGCTCTTCGTCCGGCTTGGCGGAGTCCTGCCGGATCTCGAGGTAGACCTCTTTCCGGAAGACCGGTACGGACCGGGGCGCCTCGATGCCAATCCGGACCTTCTCGCCCATGATCGCGAGCACCGAGACCTCGATCTCGTCCCCGATCATGATGCTCTGGTTGGACTTTCTCGTTAGGACGAGCATGGCGCCTCGGAGCAACCCTACCTTCCGCCCCGGCCGGTCACTACGAGATCGAGGCATCGCAATCACGGAATCCTTTCCGAGATGAATTCTACGGGCACATGCAAGGGTAGGCGCAAGAACGTCACGGGTCTCGTTGGTAGCCTTCCGCGGCCGTGGCCCGCAGGTCCCTGAAGCCCCAGCTGAACCAGATCCGTACCTGGGTCGGTCAGGGGCGTACCGATGCCTGGATCGCGCACCAGCTCGAGGTGAGCGTCGGCGACCTCGCCGCCTTCAAGCGCGAGCACGAACTGGCGCCGCCCGAGGCGGGTGACGGCGACGGCGATGCCCCGTTCGGGGCGGCCGACGACGACCTCCGCGCGCAGGACGACGCGCTCGTCGCGGCCGCGCTCGACGCAGAGCCCGAGGAGGAGGAGTCGTCCTCCGACGACGACGCAGCGGCCGACGACGATGGCGACGCCGACACCCAGGCGCGCCCCCGCCGTCGCGGACGGCGCGGCGGCCGTGGGCGGCGAACCGGCGGCCGCGCGAAGCCGCTCGAGGGCACGTTCGATCACGGCGAGGAGGGCTACGGGCTGTGGCTCGACCCCGCCGTGCAGGACGACCCGACCTACGCCGAGCACTGGGCCGGGCACCGCCCGGTTACGGTCACCGTCGAGCGTGACCGGATCGTGATCCGGCGCGCCGGCGAGAACGGCGACTCGGAGTCCGAGTCCGACTCCGAGTCCGACGACTAGCGCGGCCGGCTAGTTGCCCGCGGCGTAGCGCGGCTGCGGCCGCGACCCGCCGCCGTAGTCCACGGCCTCGCGCGCATAGCGGGCGAAGGCGGCGTCCACGATCCAGGACGACTCCGTGCCGGCGAACGCCCGGCGCGCGACCTCGCTGGCCCAGTCGGCCGCGCCGGCGTAGAGCTCGGCCAGCTCCTCGAGGCTGAAACGCGATCCGAGGCGGCGGCGCAGCTCGTCGAGCACGAGCCCGGCCGCCCGCTCGAGCGCCGCGCGGCGCGGCGCGTCGGCATCGCGGAGGCGGCGCTCGCCCTCCTCCCACTGGAACTGCGCGTTCTCGATCGCGTAGGCCACGGCGGGGAAGGTAGCGCGCCGCCGTCGGCGCGTCAGGGAGCCGTCAGCGCTTGGGCTCTGAGACCACGTACGGACGCTCGCCCGGCTTGACCATGCCGAGGCGGCGCGCCTCGCGCTCCACGGCCCCCGGGCCGGACAGCTCGCGCAGCCGCCCGCGAAGCTGGGCGCGCTGGCGCTCGAGCTCCCGCACCTGGGCGTGACCGCGATCCGCGGTGCGCGACTGCTGGATCCAGTGCGTGATCGGCGGGATGTAGAGGAGCACGATGACCGCGAGCACGCCGAGCAGCGCGACGCGGCCGACGCGCTCCCACCTGATGCCCGAGCCGGCCCCCCGCGTGCGCGAGCGCGGGGCGATGCGGGGGCGCTGCGGCCGGGCGGTGGCGGTGCCTGCCATCCACGCGACTTTCGCGGCCGCGGCGGATGGTCCTGCGCCCTGCGTGCCGGCTGTCAGCCCGCGGACGCGCGGAACGCCGAGCGGCCCGGGTAGGTCGCGTCCGTGCCGAGCGCCTCCTCGATCCGCAGGAGCTGGTTGTACTTCGCGACGCGATCCGAACGCGACGGCGCACCGGTCTTGATCTGCCCGCAGCCGGTGGCCACCGCCAGGTCGGCGATCGTCGTGTCCTCGGTCTCGCCGGAGCGGTGGGACATCACGGCCGTGTAGCCGGCCTCGCGGGCGGTTCGCACGGCGTCGAGCGTCTCGGTGAGCGTGCCGATCTGGTTGACCTTCACGAGGATCGAGTTGGCCACGCCGGAGTCGATGCCGCGGCGCAGGCGCTCGCTGTTGGTCACGAACAGGTCGTCGCCCACGAGCTGCACGTGCTCGCCGACGCGGTCGGTGAGCTGCTTCCAGCCGTCCCAGTCCTCCTCGTCCATCCCGTCCTCGATCGAGACGACCGGGTAGCGATCGGCGATGCCCGCCCAGTAGTCGGCCATCTCGGCCGGCG
>JAXDHW010000191.1:0-12809 GCA_034664365.1 Thermoleophilaceae bacterium | reverse complement strand
CCGCCGTTCGACCTGCCCGAGGCGGACGCCGAGATCGTGGCCGGCTACAACACCGAGTTCGGCGGGATGCGCTTCGGCTCGTTCTTCATGGCCGAGTACATCAACATGATCGCGATCTCGGGGATCGCGACGGCGATGTTCCTCGGCGGCTGGCACGGTTTCGGCCCCGGCTGGCTCGGACCGATCTGGGTGATCGTGAAGATGTTCGTGGTCATCCTCCTGTTCATCTGGATCCGCGCAACGCTGCCGCGGCTCCGCTACGACCAGCTCATGGCGTTCGGCTGGAAGGTGCTGCTGCCGCTCGCCACCCTCAACGCGCTGGTCACCGCGATCGTGGTGGTGGTGGTATGAGCCCCTGGAACCCGGACGAGGACGTGATCGAGGTCCAGCGCGGCCCGGAGCCCGGCGGGCTGGGCGGCGCGTACCGCGCCTTCGGCGAGACGCTCCGCGGCATGAAGACCACCCTCGGCCGGATCGTGGAGGGCCCGGTCACGGTGGAGTACCCGGAGCAGAAGACGCCGGTCTACCCGCGCTTCCGCGGCCGCCACAAGCTCCATCGCTTCGAGGACTCGGGGCTCGAGAAGTGCGTCGGCTGCTCGCTGTGCGCCGCCGCGTGCCCCGCCGACTGCATCCGCGTGGTCGCCGCCGAGAACACGCCCGACCACCAGGTGTCGGCCGGCGAGCGCTACGCCGAGGTCTACGAGATCAACATGAGCCGCTGCATCTTCTGCGGCTACTGCGAGCTGGCGTGCCCGTTCGACGCGATCACGATGGGCAACGACTACGAGCTCGCCGACTACACCCGCTCGGACCTGATCTTCACGAAGGAGATGCTCCTCGCCGACCCCGTCGAGCGCACGCCGCTGCGGCGCGAGGGGGAGTAGCAGTGCTGCTCGAGCAGGTGCTGTTCTTCGTGGCCGCCGCGGGGGCGATCGGCGGAGCGCTCGGCGTGGTGCTCCTGCGCAACCCGTTCTTCAGCGTGCTCGCACTGGTCGCCCACCTGGTGGCGCTGGCACTCCTGTTCCTGCTGCTGAACGCCGAGTTCATCGCGGCCGCGCAGCTCGTGGTCTACGCGGGCGCGGTGATGGTGCTCTACGTGTTCGTGGTCGCCTACATCGGCGGCGTCGAGGAGCCGCTCGGGGCCGGCTCGGCGAGCGTCGCCATCGGCCGGCTCGGACCGCTCTTCGCGGGGGCGCTGCTCGCCGAGCTGACGATCGCCGTGGTCGGCTCGGGTCTCGACGCGCTCGACACGCGGGGCGCCAGGATCGAGGCCGGGTTCGGCTCGCCGGGCGCGATCGGCAAGCTGCTGCTCGAGAAGTTCCTGATCCCGTTCGAGGCCGCGTCGCTGCTCCTGATGGTGGCGGCCGTCGGCGCGATCGTTCTGGCACGCCGCCGGCGCGGGCTCCACGGCGTCGAGGAGGACGAGCTGCCCGAGCGCGCCGGGAACGCGCCGATCGGCTACCCGGGCGGCCGCGCCGGGGCCGGCGAGGGCGACGACGAGGGCCCGCCGCCCGGGACCGCCGAGGGCTTCGGCGATCCCACACCCGAACGCGACGCGACGCCGGAGCCGGCCGCGTAATGGACGTCGTCTGGTTCGTCGTCCTCGCGGCGTTCATCTTCTGCATCGGCGTGGCCGGCGTGCTCACGCGGCGCAATCCGCTCGTGGTCCTGCTCTGCCTCGAGCTGATGCTGAACGCGGGCAACCTCGCGCTGGTCGCCTTCTCGCGCATGGTCGGGAACCGCGAGGGCCAGGTCTTCGCGCTGATCGTGATGGTGGTCGCGGCCTGTGAGGTGGTGGTCGGGCTCGGCCTGATCGTCGCGATCTACCGGCGCCGCCTGCCGATCGACGTCGACGAGGTGCGGGAGCTGTCCGGATGACCGCCGGCGGCTGGGGCTGGCTCGTGCTCGGCTTCCCGCTGGCGGGGAGCATCGTGCTGTCGTTCGGCCACCGGCGGCTCCCCGGGCGCAGCGCCGGCTGGATCGCCAGCGGCGCCGTGCTCGGCGCGTTCGCGAGCGCGATCGGGGCGTTCGTCCAGCTGCTCGACCGCGCGCCGGAGGACCGGACGGTGCTCTCGAACGCGTTCGACTACCTGCACACCGCGGGCGTGAACGTGGACATGGGGATCCAGGTTGACCCGCTGTCGGTGTTCATGGCACTGGTCGTGAGCGGCGTGTCGTTCCTGATCCACGTCTACTCGGTCGCGTACATGACGTCCGACCGCGGCTACGCGCGCTACTTCGCCTACCTCAACTACTTCGTCTTCTCGATGCTGCTGCTCGTGATGGCGGGCAACTTCGTCCTGCTCATCGTGGGCTGGGCGTTCGTCGGCGCGGCGTCCTATCTGCTGATCTCGTTCTGGTACCGGCGCGCGACCGCCACGGCGGCCGGGATCAAGGCGTTCGTGATCAACGTGATCGGCGACGTGGGGATGGTCGTGGGCACGTTCCTGCTGTTCCGCGAGACGGGAGCGCTCGACTACCAGCACGTCTTCGGCGCGGCGCACCACGCGTTCCACGTGAACGACGGAACGCTCGTTGCGGCGTGCATCCTGTTCCTCGTCGGCGCGTTCGCCAAGTCGGCGCAGCTGCCGCTCCACACCTGGCTACCGGACGCGATGGAGGGCCCCACGCCGGTCTCCGCCCTGATCCACGCGGCAACGATGGTCACGGCCGGCGTGTACCTGATCGCGCGCCTGCACCCGCTGTTCGAGCGCGCGCCCGCGGCGGCCGACGTTGCGGCGATCGCAGGCTGCGCCACGCTCGTGTTCGCGGCCACGGTCGCGCTCGTGGTCACCGACCTCAAGCGCGTGATCGCGTACTCCACGATGTCGCAGATCGGCTACATGATCATGGGCGTCGGGAGCTTCGCCTACACGGCCGGGCTGTTCCACCTGATGACCCACGCGTTCTTCAAGGCGCTCCTCTTCATGGGCGCCGGGTCGGTGATCGGCGCCATGGGCGGCGAGCAGACGCTCGACAAGATGGGCGGCTTCCGGCGCGCGATGCCGTTCACGTTCGTCACGTTCACGATCGGCGCGCTCGCGCTGTCGGCGTTCCCGCCGATGTCCGGCCTGTTCTCGAAGGACTCGATCCTCGCGTTCGACCTCGACCGCGGCGGGCTCTACGCGGTGCTCGCGGTGGCGGGCTACGTGGCCGCGGGGATCACCGCCTTCTACGCGTTCCGGATGGTGTTCCGCGTGTTCTTCGGCGAGCCGGTCGAGCAGGCCGCCTCACTCGAGCGCGGCGAGCTCTGGCACGGGGAGCACCACAACCCCGCGACCGGCGAGCACGAGGACACCGACGTCGGCTTCCCAGGCTCCGAGCACCACATCGCCGAGCAGGAGCGCCCGATGCGCGCCGCGATGGCGCCGCTCGCGCTGCTCTCGATCGTCGGCGGCATCGCGTTCGTGCCCGGCGTGACCACGTGGCTCGAGAAGTTCCTCGAGCCGGCGTTCGCGGACTCGCGCTACGCGCACCACACGCCGTCGGTCGGCGCCGAGTGGACGGGGCTCGCGGTCGGGGCGCTGCTGTCGGTGCTCGGCATCGCGCTCGCCTGGCGTCTGTACGTCGCGCGCAAGGGGATCACGGTCAGGTTGCGCGACCGCTTCCGGCGCGTGCACGACTTCCTCGCGCACAAGTGGTACTTCGACGAGCTGTACGACGCGATCGTCGTGGGGCCCACGCTGACGTTCGGCCGCTTCGGGCAGAACGTGGTCGAGAGCGCGTTCGTGCAGGACGTGGTGATCGGCGGTGCGACCGGGCTCGTGCGCGGCACGACGTCGTTCGCGCGCGCGATCCAGTCCGGCTACCTGCGCGCCTACGCGCTGCTCCTGATCATGGGCCTGAGCGGACTCGGCCTCTACTTCCTCCTCCAGAGCTCGTAGCCGATGCCGCTCTCGATCCCGATCTTCGCGCCACTCGCCGCCGGGCTTCTCAGCGCCTTCCTCCCGCCGCGCTGGGCGCGCTGGCTCGTGCTCACCGCGGCCGTGTTCGTGCTCGGGTTCGCGATCGGCGCGATCGCCGACTACCCGAGCGGCGGCGCCGGGCTCACGCATGTGACCGACACGAAGTGGATCCCGGAGCTCGGCATCCGCTACTCGCTCGGCATCGACGGGCTCAACCTGTTCCTGATCGGCCTCACCGCGCTCGTGTGGGTGGCCGCGGTGTTCGCGGCGGCGCTGCGCGAGTGGGACCGGCCGCGGCTCTTCTTCTTCCACATGGCGCTCGCCGAGACGGCCGTGCTCGGCGCGTTCTGCGCACAGGACCTGATCCTGTTCGTCTTCTTCTTCGACCTCATGCTGATCCCGTTCTACTTCCTGATCGGCGGCTGGGGCGAGCGGCGGCGCGTGGCCGCCACCACCAAGGTCGTGATCTACACGCTGGTCGGTTCGCTGCTGATGCTGGCGGGGGCGATCGCGCTGGGCGTGCTGTCGACCCCCGACGGCGGGCACATCTCGTTCTCGCTCGCGGACCTCGCGCACCGCACCGTCGGTACCGGCACGCAGGAGTGGATCTTCCTGCTGTTCGCCGCGGCGTTCCTCGTCAAGGCGCCGGCGTTCCCGCTCCACGGCTGGATGCCGGACGGCTACCGGGCGGCCCCGATCCCCGTGCTGATCCCCTTCAGCGCCGTCCTGTCGAAGGTCGGCATGTACGGCTTCCTGCGGATCGTGCTGCCGATCATGCCCAACGCGTCGCAGCACTTCCAAGAGCTGATGATCGTGATCGCGGTGGTGTCGATCCTGTACGGCTCGGTGCTGGCGTTCATGCAGGACGACGTGCGGCTCGTGGTCGGCTACTCGTCGGTGGCGCAGCTGGGGTGGATCCTGCTCGGGATCTTCGCGCTCGACCTCGAGGGCAAGGGTGCGCAGGGCGCGCTGCTCCAGATGATCAACCACGGGCTCGTGGTGGCGCCGCTGTTCCTGATCATCGCGGCGCTGTCGCTGCGCGCGCGTGGCTCGGAGTCGCTGTCGCGGATGGGCGGGATCGCCACGCGCGCGCCGGTGCTCGCCGGGCTGTTCCTGATCGTCGCCCTTGCGACGCTCGCGATGCCCGGCTCCGCGAACTTCACCGGCGAGCTGCTGATCCTCTTCGGCGCGTTCTCCACCAAGCTCGCGTTCGGGCTCGTGGCGAGCGTGGGGGTGGCGCTGGCGGCCGTCTACATGATCCGGCTCTACCAGGGGGCGATGCACAACCGCGAGGGGCCCGACGTGGAGTCGCGCGACCTGACGCGCTGGGAGGCCGCGCCGATCGCGGCGCTCGTGGCCGTGATCGTCGCGCTCGGCGTCTATCCCAACTTCATCGTGCGCCGGACGGAGGGCGCCACGACAGCGACCGCCAACCGCGCGGCGCTCGTCGCCTGCGTCGGGCTCTCGCCGCGCGCGCTCGCCGCCGGCCGGCTCCCGATCGCCTCCCCGGACTGCGGAGGCAAGCAGTGACCGCGCTCGCCGCCGCCCACTCGGAGCTGTCGAACTTCCACGCCCCGCACATCGATTGGAAGGCGATGTCCCCGCTCGTGGCCGTCCTGGGCGGGTCGGTGATCGTGCTGATCGCGGGGATCCTGCCCGGGCGGCGGCTCCAGCGCGTGCTCCCCGCGGCACTGGCGATCGTGGCGCTCCTCGCCGCGATCGGCCTCACGATCTGGATCTGGGAGCCGGGGCACACGAAGACGATCGTGGCCGGCGCGCTGTCGGTCGACACGCTCGCGCTCGGGCTCTCGACGCTGTTCTACGTCGCCGGGATCGCGACCGTGCTGCTGTCGCTTCGCAGCGCCGTGATGCGCGAGACGGGCTCGGGCGAGTACGCGTCGCTGCTGCTCGGCTCGATCGGCGGGATGGTGCTGCTGGCCGGCGCAGAGAACCTCGTCACGCTCTTCATCGGGATCGAGCTGCTGTCGATCCCGCTCTACATCCTCTGTGGCAGCCGCGTGCGCGACGGGGCGTCGCTCGAGGCCGGGCTCAAGTACCTGATCGTGGGATCGGTCGGGTCGGCGACGCTCCTGTTCGGGCTCGCGTTCATGTACGGCGCCACGGGGTCGACCGACCTGTCGCGGATCGCCGGCGCGATCGGCGGCGCGGTGCCGCTCACCGACCCGCTGCTCCTCACCGGCATCGCCCTGGTGGCGACCGGGCTCGCGTTCAAGGCGTCGATCGCGCCGTTCCACCAGTGGACGCCGGACGCCTACCAGGGCGCGCCCACGCCGGTCACGAGCTTCATGGCGGTGGCCACCAAGGCGGCGGCGTTCGCGATCCTGCTGCGCTTCTTCGACCACGGCGTGCTCAGGGCGCACGACGACTGGGCACCCGCGCTGGCCGCGCTGGCGGTGACGACGATCCTGATCGGCAACGCGGGGGCGATCGCGCAGCGCTCGATGAAGCGGATGCTCGCGTGGTCGGGCGTGGCGCAGGCCGGCTACATGCTCGCCGGGGTGGTGGTGGGCACGCGGCTCGGCGTCCAGGCCACCGCGTTCTACCTCGCGGTCTACCTGCTGATGAACGTCGCGGCGTTCGCGGTGGTGATCGCGCGCGAGCGCGTGTCGGAGCGGGGTGACGACATCCGCGCGCTGGAGGGGCTCGGCCGGTCGAGCCCGTGGCTGGCCTGGCCCATGACGATCGCGATGCTCGCGCTCGCGGGGATCCCGGCCACCTCGGGCTTCATCGGCAAGTTCTATTTGATCGACGCCAGCGTGAGCGGCGACTACGCCTGGCTCGGCGTGGTGATCGTCGTCGGGTCGATGATGTCGCTCGCCTACTACCTGCGCGTGCTCGCCGTGATGTGGATGGCGCCGCGGGAGGTCGAGCTGACGCTGCCGTACAGGCGCGGCCGCCGAGTGCGTCCGGTGGCGGGCTGGTCGCCCGAGGCCGACGCGCGCGCCCAGCCGGAGGTGACGGCCGTCGCGGTGGTCGCCGCGGCCGCGACCGTCGTGCTGGGCATCGTCCCGCAGCCGCTCTTCCACCTGGCACAGGACGTGGGCAGCTCGCTGGCGGGGCTGATGTAGGAAAAAAGAAGAGGCCGCGACCCGGGGGCCGCGGCCTCTTCACCCTCCTTGCGGAGCGGGTTACGAGCGCTTCACGTGCTCGCAGTTCTTCGAGACGTGGTCCTCGGTGTCGGCCTTGACGGTGTCGTTGCCCGCGCCGCAGTTGACGCGGTCCGTACGGCCGTCGCGAGCGTGGATCGTGTCCTTGCCGCGGTTGCCGGTCAGGATGTCCTTGCCCTTGCCGCCGGTGATGTCGTCGTTGCCGGCGTCGCCGGAGACGTCATCGTTGCCCGAGCCGCCGTTCAGGTCGTCGGCACCGGGGCCGCCGCTGATGTCGTCGTCGCCCGAGCCGCCGGTGACGGTGTCGTCGCCCTGGTCGCCGCAGAGGTCGTCGTCCCCCTGGTCGCCGTTCAGGTCGTCGTCGCCGCCGTTGCCGTCGATCACGTCGTCGCCGCCGTTGCCGCTGTCGTCGTTGGCGCCGTCGGTGCCTTCCATGTCATCGGCGCCATCGGAGCCGTGGTCGGCCGCGGACACGTCGTCGCTGCCGCTGTTGTCGGCCGTGCCGCCGTTGTCGTCGGTCGCATCGTCGTCGCCACCGGTCGGCGAGAGGCAGGCATTCTCGCCCGCGTCGTGGTTGGCCGGATCGTCAGCACCGTGGCTCGCGAGCACGCTCGCGGCTCCAATGCTCAGTGCGAGTGCGGCGATCAGGCAGAAAATCGTGGATATGCGCTTCATCAAGCTCTCCTTGAGAGGGGGTTCGGAGGCTAGAACGCGACGAGCCGGGCGAAACTCACGGTCAGACGGCGAACGTTTCCTAAAGGGGTCAGACCCCTTTAGGTTTGAGGTCGCCTTCCAAGCGGGTTTGAGCGCTGTCGCGGCGCGAACGAGGTCGAGGCTGCTTCAGGGTCGTAGACGCCGAAGCAGCGGCTCCCGCTCGCCCTCGATCTCCTGCGTGAGGCGCTGGATCGCGTGGACGCGAACCCACTGCGGGAGCCGGTCGCCGGCAATCGTGCCCGCCCGCGAGTACGCGCGTATGTAGCCGCGCAGCAGCAGTCCACGGCCGATCGCCGCCAGCCGGCGATCGAACGCCGAGGCGCCCGGGGGCAGCGGCGAGACCTCTAGCACGACCCAGCTTCGGGCCACGTCCGCGGTCGGCTCCCCGCGCGCGGCGTTGTGCCAGTCGATCACCTTGGGCCCGCTCTCGTCGGCCAGCACGTTGCCCGGGTGGAAGTCGCCGTGGCAGAGCCGGTCGCCCTCGGGCAGCTCGCCGAGCAGCCGGAGCGCCTCGTCGCGCAGTCCCCCGGGGACGGCATCCGATCGTTCGAGCCGCGACGCGATCAGATCGTGCGCGCTCGGGAGCTCCGCCGGCGCCGCAACGCGGTGGAGCTCGGCGTGCACGCGGCCGGTCTCCCGTGCCACCGAGCGCACCGTCCACGGCCTGCGCCCGAGCTGGGTCAGCAGGTCCTCGCCCGAGAGTCGCTCGATCACAAGCCCGGGGCGGCCCTCGTGCGTCACCTGCTCGTACACGGCGGGAACCGGGGCACCGGCCTGCGCCGCTGCCGCGAGGGCCGCAGCCTCCATCCGCACGGCCTCCTCGGCGTGGGCGATGCCGGGGCGGACGAGCCGCAGCAGCCGCCCGTCCGGCAACAGGAAGATCTCGGCTTCGCGCCCGTGCGCGACAAGCTCGCCAACCTCCATCAGGCCCGCCTCCTCGCGACGTCGCGTACGCGGTCGACCAGCGCCCAGGCCCCCAGCCCGGCCGCCGCCGCCACGATCGGGGTCGGCGGCACGGTGTAGCGCGCGATCAGGGTGAGCGTGGCCGCGGGCAGGAGCACCAGCCCACCGCCGGCCGCGGCGAACAGGAGGGCTCCGCGGCGCGCCCGACCGCGAGCCAGGACGACTCCCGCGAGGGCGAGCACGACCAGCAGCGCCGGGACGACCCCGCCGAGCCGCTCGGTGTCCTGCCACTCGGCCACCCGCCGCACCGCGCCGCCCACGTGCAGCCGCTCCGCGTCGTAGTCGCGCCGCACCTCGTACGACACGAGCCTCTCCGCCTCCGCGTTGCGGCGTGCGATCGAGAAGGCCCCGCCGCCGGTGTAGCGGCGGTGGTAGGCCGCCGGGTCGACGAAGCGCGGAAGCTGCCGCGCCACGTCCTTCAGGTAGTCGAACGGCTGGGCCAGGATCGCGGCGCGGCCGAACTCCCCGAGCCTGTCGCCGCCGATCGGCGGGTGGCCGAAGCGGGCGCGCGCGGGCGATCCCTTGAACCACAGGTAGAAGAGCGAGCCGGGGCGCTTGCTCTCCGGGGTGGTCTGGCAGAGAAAGCGCGTGCCCCTGGGCGGGGTGAACTGACTGCAGTCCGCGAACGGCGCCGCGCGCGCGTAGAGGTTCCAGCCGCTCACGTCGGACATGCCGGTCGTCCCGCCGGCGAGGGCCGCGAGCGCCGCGTAGACGCCGATCACGATCCCGGCCGCGCCCGCCGCGAAGCCGCCGGCCACGAGCTTGGCGCGTAGCGGACCGGTGACTGCGGCGAGCGCCCAGATGGCCACCACGGCGGGCAGGATCAGGCCGACGTTGCGGAACAGCGCCGCGCTCGCCACGAGCGCTCCGGCGAGCGCAAGCCAGGCGGGCCGCCGGGCGCCCGCGTCGAGTCCGCGAACCGCCGCGTACAGCCCGCCGCTCGCGAGCACGAGGAACGGCGACTCCGACAGCGGCGCGTGCTCGAGGTACGCGAGGTCACCCGAGAGAAGGCCCACCGCCGCGGGGACGAGCGCCGCCCAGCGCGGCGCGCCGAGTTGCCGCACCGCGGCGTACAGCAGCAGCGCGGCGGCGATCCCGAACAGGTGCTGGAGCGCGATCGTGGCCTCGAAGCGGTCCCAGATCGCGCGCGTGACCTTGAGGAACGCGGCGTAGCCGCTCGGCCCGTAGTGGTCGTCGAACAGTCCGTCCGGGTAGTGCGCGAAGTGGAGGAAGCGGGCGGAGTCCGGGTTGCTCAGGACGGCGGGCCGGTAGTCGGCCATCAGCACGATGCGCAGGAACGCGCCGGCCGCCACGAGGGCGATCAGCGGCAGGTGCGGGCGAAGGCGCGCGCCGCGCGCGCTCATGCGGTGGGCGCGGGCTTACGCCGCTCCCACATCTGGACGCGGCCGCGGTCGCGATAGCCGAGCCGCGTGTAGACGGGCCAGCCCATCGCGGTGGCCTGGAGGCTCGAGGTGGTGCAGCCGCGCTCGCGCGCGTCGAGGAGCGCGCGAGCCAGGAGCCGCGTGGCCAGCCCCTTCCCGCGCGCCTCGGGGAGCGTCCCCACGAGCTGCACGTGCGCGTCGCCGTCCACGTCCCAGATCCCGAGGCAGGCCGCGGCGCGCCCGTCGTCGCCCCTGGCGGCGTAGGCGTGGAACTCGGGCGGGAACTCGGGGATCGCCGCGCCGAATCCCGTCCAGCCGTAGGCGGCCGTAACGATTGGATCGAAGTCGACCGGTGACGGCTGCGCAACCAGGTCGAGGTCGGGGCCGCCCGGGGCCGCCACGTCGGCGAGATCCAGGTCCTGCCCCATCGGCTCGCCGTCGAGCACGTGCCCGGCGGCCGCCAGCGCCCTTTGCGCGCGGTCATCGCTCTCGTGGACCCACACGGTCCACGCCGGCAGGCCGGCTTCCTCGTATGCCGCGGCTAGCCGGTCGAGCGACGACTCGAGGGCGGCTGCGTCGTCGTACACCACGCAGTTCACCACCGAGCGGTCCGGCATCGCCGGCGTGAGCGCCGCGTACACGCCTGGGAGCTCGAGCACGGAGCCGCCGCGGCTCGCGGCGGCGAACCCGAGCCAGAACGAACGCATGCTGCGGAACATCCGGTCCAGCATCGCGCGGACCCTACCGCTGCTTAGGGCGCACGAAGCGGACGCGCCCACCGCCCGGCAGTGCGCCGCGCCTGGTCGCCACGGGATGGCGCAGGCCGCCGTGGCGCGGCCTGAATCGCAGCCACGCGCGCCCGCGCCGTCCGGCTCGCACGCGGCGACCCGTGAAGCGCACGAGCGCCCCGCGCGCCGGCCTGCCGTGCAGCGAGACATGGAAGCGGAAGCGGGTGCGCCGTCCGACCGTCGCGCGCCTGGGACGGACCGTGAGATGCAGGCGCGGCAGCGGGTTCTTCCGCGGCCGCGGCGCCGCCACGAAAGGACGGAAGAGCGGCAGCCCGGTCTCGCCCGCGAAGACGTCGAGCACCGCCCACGAGTCCGGAGTGCCCTCGGGGAAGCCCTGGTTGGTCACGAGGAGCCGCTCGCCGTCGAACGCCACGCTCGCCGGGCCGTTGAACGGGACCTCCTGCTGTTGGTTCTCGAGCGGCGTGGCGGGGAACCGCGCGAGCTCCTCGCCGGTTGGCGAGAGGACCACCATCTGCGAGGCGCCGGCGAGCGCGAGGTAGACCCGGCCGGAGCGGCCGAGCGCGAAGCCGTCGGGCCCGTCCACGGGCCGGCTCTCCCACAGCTGGGTGAGCGTGCCGGGCCTGCCGCCGGACAGGATCGGCAGCCGGTACAGCCGCCCCGTCGCTGGATTGCCCGCCTGCGGGTTGGAGCCGGTGTTCACGAACAGCAGCGTGCGGCCGTCGCCGAGGAGCTGGATCCCGTTGGGGCCGTAGACGCTCTCGAGCCGCGGATCGGTGAACCAGACCTCCGCCCGGCCGCCGCCGCGCGGCACGCGCCAGATCAGCGCCTGGTCGATGTCGGTCACGTACAACGTGCCGTCGGGCGCGAAGGTGGCGTAGTCGGGACCGGCCGCGGCGTCGTTCACGGTCGCCGAGCAGTCGGTCGTGCGGCCCGCCGCGCTGCACGACGGCACGTCGTGGAAGCTCGCGTAGCGTCGCTGGGCGCCCGTGACCGGGTCGAGCACGACGACCCGCGGGTCCGCCGAGCGGTCGAGCACGTAGAGCAGCCCGTCGCCGTCCTGGGCGAGACCCTGGATGCCGTGGTCCTGGCCGAGCGGCTGACCGTGGAGGACGTAGGAGCGCAGGAGCTTCCCCGCCGGGGAGAATGCGAACACGCGCGACGGCGCCGCCGCGTCCGCATCGCTCCCCTTGCCGGCCTGGTTCGTGCCCACGTAGACGGTCCGGTCGGGCGCGACCACGACGGGCTCGGGCGACCCCGGGCTGGGCACGTGCGCGAAGAGGCGCACGTCGTAGAGCGGGCGAGGCGCCGCGGCCGCCGTCGTCGTGGCGAGCAGGGCGCACGCGGCCGCCACCAGCGCGGCGAGCGACCGCCTCACTCCACCACCAGCCCGTGCCGCATCGTGTTCTCGGTGACCACCCGCGGCTCCACGAACTGCAGGAGGTAATCGGGGCCCCCGGCCTTGGAGCCGACGCCCGAGCGGCGGTTGCCACCGAACGGCTGGCGGCCGACCATCGCGCCGGTGATGTGGCGGTTCACGTAGAGGTTGCCGACCGGAGCCCGCCGCGTGACCGCCTCGACCACCGCCGGATTGCGCGAGAACAGTCCGCCGGTGAGGGCGAACGGCGAGCGCTCGAGCGCGTCGCATGCGGCGTCCACGCTCGACACGCGCTCGACCGCGAGCAGCGGCCCGAAGATCTCGTCGCTGAGGACCGGCGAGTCCGGTGGGAGGTCGGTGGCGATCGTCGGGGCGCAGAACCAGCCGGACTCGGGGACGGGGTCGCGGCGCGCGACGATCCGGCCGTCGTGCGCGGCGCGTGCTGCGTATTTCTCGACCCGGTCGTGTGCCTCGCGCTCGATCACCGGCGGCACATCGGTGCCGAACGCCTCCGCCTGGCCGACCACCAGCACCGACGTCGCGCCGGCGAGCCGCTCGACCAGGGCGTCCGCCACCGCCTCGTGCGCGAGCAC
>JAXDHW010000190.1:0-4256 GCA_034664365.1 Thermoleophilaceae bacterium | reverse complement strand
GCTACCGCATCGTCGGCCGCCTCCGCCCGGGCTCCGTCAACGCGGGCTTCCGCTTCGGGCAGCTCCTCTCCGGCGGGATGCTCGCCCTCGCGCACGGCACCAACGACGCGCAGAAGACGATGGGCGTGATCGTCCTGGCGCTCGTCTCCCACGGCGACATCGCGGCGAACAACATCCACGTGCCGAGCTGGGTGGTGATCTGCGCCGCGTCGGCCATCGCGCTCGGCACCTACGCCGGCGGCTGGCGGATCATCAAGACGATGGGCAGCCGGATCATCAAGATGGACCCGGCTCAGGGATTCGCGGCCCAGGGCAGCGGCGCGGCCGTGATCCTCGCCGCGTCCCACGTCGGCTTCCCGCTGTCGACCACCCACACGATCTCCGGCGGCGTGATGGGCGCCGGGGCGGCCAAGCGGGTGTCCGCGGTGCGCTGGGGCGTGGCCGGCAACATCGTCATCGCCTGGATCCTCACGCTGCCGGCGTCGGCGGGCATCGGAGCGGCGGTCTACGGCGTCTCGCGGCTGTTCGGCGTCAACAGCGAGGCCGGTCCGGTGGTCATCGCCGCCCTGCTCGTGGTCGGCACGGTGATCGCATTCGCACGCCGGGTCCGGCGCGGCTCGGCTCTCACGGCCCCCCAGACGTGATCTCGCTCGCCGACAAGGTCGTCGACTGGGACAAGATCCTCGAGGTGATCTACTCGGCGACCGCCGCGGCGGTCGCCGTGGCCGTGGCGTTCTCCCTCGCGGTCGCGGGAGCCAGCCGGTTCGTGGAGGAGCGGCGCGACGGCGCGCCCGCGCGGGCGGTCGTCTGGGCCACGGTCGCGGTCCTCGGGCTGGCGGTCTGCGCCGCGGCGATCGTCCTCGGGGTCGTCGTGATGACGACCAAGGATTAGCCGGACAGCTCGATTTTCGCGGCCGTGGGTCAGATTGCGTCGAAATATCCGACGGAAAGTGACCCACGCCACGTCCGGGAGCACGTGGGCCTGGAATCGATCGACTAGAGCGAGCCGAGCACTCGTTCCAGGTCGGATTCGTCGTTCCAGGCGCCGACGGAGGCGCGCACCAGCCCGCGGCCAGGCAGGTGGCGGACCACGACGCCGGCCGCGGACATGCGCTCGACGTCGGCCTCCGGGTCGTCCGACCGCCACGAGACCAGGGTGGAGTGCCCGCGCGGCGAGACCTCGCGGCCGCGCTGCCCCAGAGCGTCGGCCAGCCGCGCGGCGAGCGAGGTCCCGCGCTCGTGAACCCAGTCGAGGCCCGCCTCCTGGAGCAGCTCGAGCGCGGCGAGCGACCACGCGAAGAGCGGTCCCGAGAAGCCGAGGTCGAACCGCCGCGCCCCCGCGTGGGGGATCAGCTCGGACGGCCGCGCCGGCTCGGCGAGCGACATGTAGCTCGGCCACGGCGGGAGCAGGTCGTCGGAGAGCTCGCGGCGCACGTAGAGGCAACCGCTCCCGTCCGGCCCGCAGAGCCACTTCTGACCCGCCGCGGCGTAGAAGTCGCAGCCCAGCGAGCGCACGTCGGCCGGCACGGCCCCGAGGCCCTGAGCACCGTCGAGGAGCACCAGTGCGTCACTCGCAGCCAGCGCGGCGGCGTCCACCACGCGCCCGCCCACCCACGAGACGTGCGAGCACGCGACGAGGCGCGTGGCCGGCCCGATCGCGCCGGCGATCTCCGCGAACGGCGCGACGCGCACCTCGAAGCCCTGCCGCCGCCGGGCGGCCTCGAGCGGGGCGAGCAGGCCCGGGTGCTCCTCGTCGCTCGTGAGCACCTCGTCGCCGGCCCCGAGCCGCAGGGACGAGAGGACTGTCGCCATCCCGTCGGTCGTGGAGCGCGTGAGGGCGACCTCGTCGACGTCGCAGCCGAGCAGCGCGGCCAGCCGCTCCCGGAGCCCTCCACCCAGCGCGAAGAGCGCCTCGAGGTGTGGCTTGCCGGCGCGCCCCGCCGTCAGCTCGCGCTCGATCTGGGCGGTTGCGGCGTCGGCGGCGCGCCGCGCGATCGGGCCGTCGGAGCCCGCGTTGAGGAACGCAACGCGCTCCAGCACCGGGAACTCCGAGCGAAAGGCGGCGGCGTCCACGGTTTGCGATGCTAGACGGCACGTGATCGTCGAGCGATCCATGCACCCGGAGTGGCTGTCGAACGCCTACCTCGTCGCCGACGAGCCGGGCGGGCGCGCCGTGATCATCGACTCGGGCGGCCCAGCGGAGCCGCTCGTCGAGGCGATCGAGCGCCACGGAGTGACGCCGGAGCTGCTGCTCTTGACCCACCACCATCACGACCACGTGGCCGAGAACCACGTCTACAAGGAGCGCTACGGCGTGGAGATCCGCGCCCACCCGCTCGAGGCCGAGCGGTTGGTCGACGTGGACCGGGCGATCGAGCCGGGCGAGGTGCTCGCGGTGGGCGGCCTGCGGATCGACGGGCTGCACACGCCCGGCCACACCGACGGGATGCTCTCCTTCCGCGTGGGCGACGGCGACGTCTTCACCGGCGACACGCTCTTCAAGGGCTCCGTGGGCGGTGTGCGCGCCCCCGGCTCGACCACCTTCGAGGACCTCAGGGCGTCGATCATGGACGTGCTGATGAAGCTCCCGCACGACACCGTCGTGCACCCGGGCCACACGGACGCGACAACCATCGGCGACGAGTGGGAGTCGAACGCCTTCGTCCGCCTGTGGCGCGGGCTCGACGAGGAGTCGGACGAGCGCTGCCGCGTCGGGGACGAGGAGGCCGTGCTGGTCCTCTTCGCCCCCGACTACGACGGCGGTCACAAGGCGTGGGTCCGCTGGACCGAGACGGGCCGGGACGACATCGTCCCGGGCAGCGCGGTCGAGCGCCTCTGAGCGGCGGCTACTGGCCGCAGACCGGCCAGGCCGACGCGCCGGTGCGCGCGTAGAGCATCGCCGCGCGGCTGTCCTGCTCGGCCTCGGGGGCCGCGGCCGGGTCGCCCGAGCCGCCGACCGAGGCCCACGTGCCCTGGTCGAACTGGTACTTGCCGCGGTAGGCGCCGCCGCCGCCGATGGCGTGCGGGTCGCCGCCGGACTCGCAGGCGGCGATCGCCTGAAGCGCGGGAGAGGCGGTCGAGGCGGCAGCCTGCTGGCGGGCACGGGCCCTCCGCTCGGCGCGCAGCTTCTTCACGTGCTCCCGGTGCTGCTTGGCGCGCAGGGCGCGAGCCGTCTCGCTGCCGCCGTTGGGCCTGTCGACGACCGACGCATCGGTCGTCGTCACATCCGCGGCGAGCGCCACGGCCGGTATCAGTGCTGCCACGAACAGCGCGGCAACGATCAATTTCCTCACGAAAGAGCACACCTCCCGGTGTGTCGGGAACGGAACTGCTCTCTCCTCCGCGCGCCCACCAGGAGCGCGATCCGCCTCTGGAGGCGGCCTCTCGGGACCGGCCGCAGCGCTGACGCCGTACGGGTCGGTCCCTACTTACACGTGTGTAGGTAGCCATCCGGCCGCCATCCAAACGTGCGGCCGCTCACACTGGGCCGGATCGCCCGGCCGCCTCAGGGGGCGATAACTTCAGCTCCCATGCAGGTCCCGCTGCCCGATGGAAGCCCCCTGGAGCTCGACGACGGCGCCACCGGCGCCGACGCCGCCCGGGCGATCGGCGAGGGCCTCGCGCGCGCGGCACTGGCGTTCCGGCAGAACGGCGAGGTGCGTGACCTGAGCGCGCCGGTCGAGCCCGGCAAGACGATCCACATCGTCACGCCGAAGAGCGAGGAGGCGCTCGACCTCCTCCGCCATGACGCGGCGCACGTACTGGCCACCGCGGTGATCGAGCTCTATCCCGGCACCAGGGTCTCGATCGGCCCGCCGATCGCGGACGGCTTCTACTACGACTTCGAGTTCCCCGCGGACGTGACCGTCGGCGAGGCCGACCTCCCGAAGATCGAGGAGGCGATGCGCCGCCACATCAAGGCGGACGAGCCGTTCGAGCGCACGGACGTGGCACCCGACGCGGCGCTCGAGCGCTTCCGCGGCGAGGACCAGCCGTACAAGGTCGAGCTGATCGAGGACCTGGTGCGCGACGAGGGCGTGGAGACCGTGTCGCTCTACCGCAACGGGCCGTTCACCGACCTCTGCCGCGGCCCCCACGGCCCCAGCACCAAGCGGGTCAAGGCCTTCAAGCTCACCTCCGTGGCGGGCGCCTACTGGCGCGGCGACGAGAACCGCCAGATGCTCACGCGGATCTACGGCACCGCGTTCCCCACGCAGGAGCAGCTCGACGAGCACCTGAAGCGTCTCGAGGAGGCC
>JAXDHW010000178.1:0-5257 GCA_034664365.1 Thermoleophilaceae bacterium | reverse complement strand
CGAGCGTCATGTACGAGGGCGCGCCCGACTACCCCGACAAGGACGTCTGGTGGGATCTGTGCGAGCGCTACGGCGTCACGCTGTTCTACACCGCGCCCACCGCCATCCGCACCTTCATGCGCTGGGGCGAGGCGTACCCGAAGCGTTGCGACCTGTCGAGCCTGCGGCTGCTCGGATCGGTCGGGGAGCCGATCAACCCCGAGGCCTGGGTGTGGTACTGGAAGGTGATCGGCGGCGGGCGCTGCCCGATCGTCGACACCTGGTGGCAGACCGAGACCGGCCACATCATGATCACCCCGCTGCCGGGGATCACCGCGCTCAAGCCGGGCAGCGCCACCGTGCCGTTCCCGGGGATCGACGCCGCGGTCGTCGACGAGGACGGCAACGAGGTCGAGCACGGCACGCAGGGCATCCTCGTCCTGCGCCGCCCGTGGCCGGGGATGCTGCGCACGCTCTATCGCGAGGAGGAGCGCTTCGTCGAGACGTATTGGACGAAGTGGGGCCCGGACGTCTACGACGTCGGCGACGCGGCGAAGGTCGACTCCGACGGCTACCTCTGGATCGTCGGGCGGGTGGACGACGTGATCAACGTGTCGGGCCACCGGATGTCGACGATGGAGATCGAGTCCGCGATCGTCTCGCACGACAGGGTCGCCGAGGCGGCGTGCATCGGCGCCCAGGACGAGGACACGGGCCAGACGATCGTCGCCTTCGTGACGCTCAAGGGCAGCGGGGAGGAGCCCGAGGGCTTCGACGACGAGATCCGCTCACACGTCGCGGAGAAGATCGGCAAGCTCGCCCGCCCCAAGCGGATCATCTACGCCGACGACCTGCCGAAGACGCGCTCGGGCAAGATCATGCGCCGCCTCCTGAAGGACATCGCCGAGGGCCGCGAGCTCGGCGACGTGACGACCCTGCGCGACCCGGCCGTCACCGAGAAGATTCAAGAGAAGATCTCGGCCGGCGAGGCCGACGAGGACTAGGTTGGCTCAGCGCCGGCGCTTGCGCTTGCGCTTCTTCGAGCGCGGGTGCGGCGCCGGCGCGGAGACGTCGTCCTCCTCGTATTCGTCCTCGTAGTCGTCCTCCGGCTCGGGCTCGGGGTCGCGCACCCGGCCACGGCGCGACGGCGGGTCCTCCCCGCGCGCGGCCAGCTGCTCGGCACGGATCTCGGCCGCCGTGGGCCACGGCTCCGCCTCGCCGGACTCCCACGCGGGCCCACGGCTGCGCTGCCCCGGTAGGCGGTCGACGAGGATGAGGCCGAGCACGGCGATCCAGAAGAAGTAGATGATCGGCGGGCGACCGAAGAACGGCAGGACCACGAGCCCGCCGACGATCGCGCCCGTGATGCCCATGAACGCGGACAGGAGTCCCGCGCGCCGCGCGTTCAGCGAGATCAGGATCACCCCGCCGCCGACCAGGATGCCGACGCCCAGGAGCAGGAGGCTCCAGCTGCCCACCGCGCCGGTCGTGAACGCGTCCTCGGCCAGGTTCTTGGCCGCCTTCGGCGCAAGCGGGAGCTTCTCGTAGGCACGATCGACGGCGCGCTTCAGCGCGATCGACTGCGCGATCAGGCCGATGGCGAAGAGCGGTGGACCGATGGTCACGAGGTGGCGCGTGGCCGAGGGGATCTGCGGCCGCCGGTACTGCGTCGCGCGGAACAGGAAGAGGAGGACCGGGATCACGAGCAGGATCGAGATCGCGGACAGCACGCCGGCCGCCACGATTCCGGTCGCATGCTTGTGCGCGATCGCCAGCGCGTCGACCGCGTCGCTCGATCGCCCGCCGGTCCCGGCATTGGCCACCACGAGGGAGGCGAGCCCGGCCACCGCCGACGCGAACGCCGCGGCCGAGGCAGGCCGCGCCGCCTGCCTCTCCCATGCGAGCTGCTCGTCGCGCGTCAAGGCTGCGGTGACTCGCGGCGCCGGCCGGTCTCGGGGTCCGGCGAGCCGGTCCGGACCGGGTAGTACTCGTCGTCCTCGGGCGAGACGATCTTGGACAGCCGCTCGCCGGCGGCGAGCACGAGGTTGAGCGCGGGCGCCATGAGGCGGATCACGGTCTCGACCTGGTCGCGGCGGCGGCGCTGATCGGGAGTCAGCGGCACGTCAGCCTCCCCTCTGGTGGAAGAAGAACTCGGGCAGCGCGGCGCGGGCCACGTCGGCGGTCATCCGCTGGGCTAGCTGTACGTCGCCCGTACGGACGGCGAGGTCGTCGAGCGTGACGATCCCCGCGAGACTCTCGCCGTCGAGCACGGGCAGGCGCCGGATCCGGTGCTGGACCATGAGGGCCGCGGCCTCCTCCAGGTCCATGCCGGCCTCACCGGTCACGAGCGGCCGCGTGGCGTGCGGGCCGGCCGCCTCCTCGCGACCCGCGCCGTCGGCGCCGAGTGTGAGCGCCACGTCGCGGTCCGTGATCAGGGCGACCGGACGATCGTGGTCCAGGATCACGACCGACCCGACGTTGCGGTCGCGCATGGCCTCGGCGACCTCCCCGAGGGTGGCGTCCGCCGAGGCGCTCACCACCGGCTCGGTCATCACGTCTCCGATGCGCACGGCGCGAGTCTACGGGGACACGCGGGGTATGGTCCGCCGCGATGCGTCACTTCGCGCTCTCCGCGGTCGGTCGCGACAGGCCCGGCATCGTCGCGGCGGTCACCGAGGTCCTGCTCAGCCACGCGCTGAACATCGAGGACTCGCAGGCCACGATCCTGCGCGGCCACTTCACGATGATGCTGGTCGTCGCCGCCTCCGCGGACGCCGACGTCGACGCGCTGCGGTCCGGCCTCGACGCGGTCCGCGATCGGCTCGAGCTCGAGGCACTGACGCTGAGCGAGCTGGCTGAGGTCGATCCCGCCTCCGAGCCGGCGCCGTCGCACATGGTCACGGTCTACGGCGCGGATCACCCGGGGATCGTCCACGCGGCGACCGCGGCTCTGGCCGAGCGCGGCGTGGACGTGACCGACCTCACGACCAAGCTGGCCGGCGAGGACGGCGGCGCGCCGCTCTACGCGCTGATGATGGAGGTCGCGCTGCCCGCGGGCGGCGACGAGGCGGAGCTCACCGGCGCGCTCGAGCGCGTGGGCGCCGAGCAGGGGGTCGAGGTTTCGGTGCGACCGCTCGAGCCGGACGCCCTGTAGATGCCGGTCCGCGATGTCCTGCGCTTCCCGAACCCGGTCCTGAAGCGCGAGGCGCGGCCGCTCGACGAGGGCGATCGCGCGACGGCCGAGCGGGTCGGGCGGGACCTCCTCGACACGATGCGCTCGTTCCCGCGCTGCGTGGGCATCGCGGCGCCCCAGATCGACGAGCTCGTCCGCATGGTCGTCGTCGACGTGACCGATCACCCGAAGGCCACCGCCTGTCACGGCGAGCTCGTGCTGGTGAACCCCCGGGTGGTCTCGTCTTCGGGGGCGGAGGTCGCGCGCGAGGGCTGCCTGTCGATCCCGGACCTGACCGCGAACGTGCGCCGCGCCACAGAAGTGGTCGTCGAGGCGCTCGACCCCGCCGGCGTGACGCGCACGATCGAGACCGACGGCTTCGAGGCGCGCTGCCTGCTCCACGAGCTGGATCACCTCGACGGGGTCCTGTTCCTGGATCGCGTGGACTCGCTCGCGACGGACGTGTTCCGGCGCAAGCGATACGCCTAGCGCGTCCCCGCTTAAAGACCGGCTTCCGGGGCTCCGATAAGAGCCGGATGCTGCCCTGGACCCGCTCGCGCTGGTTCCGGCGCGGGGTGACGGGCCTCTCCACGGCCTTCGTCGTCGTCGTGCTGGCAACCTCGCTCCTCGCCGAGGGGAGCGCACTCAAGCGCCATACGTCGAACTACGCGTCGGTGAGGTGCCCCGGGGGCACCGCCTCCGGCCGCAGCCGGCCCCAGGGTGGCTGCGCGGGGAAGGCGATCGTCATCAAGCCGAAGGACGGCCACGGCGGGGGCGGCGGAATCAAGGTCGATTACGCGCTGCTCGCGAACGAGCTCTCCGACATGCCGCGCTTCTCGAAGATCGGCCCGCGCGGGCTCCGGGGCCGGCGTGGCCCGCGGGGCGCGGGCGGACGGCCGGGCACCCCGGGGGTGCGCGGGCGGAAGGGCATCGCGGGCGACCCCGGAGCGCGCGGTCCCGGGGGACGCGACGGAGCGATCGGGGCGGCGGGAGCCCCGGGTACGGACGGCGGGCGCGGCCCCCGGGGCGAGCGTGGCGCGCGGGGCGCCGACGGGGCCGCCGGCGCTCAGGGTGTTGCGGGAGCCACCGGTGCTCAGGGTGTTGCGGGAGCGACCGGCGCGGCCGGGCCGACCGGGGCAACGGGCGCTGTCGGGCCGCAGGGCGTGCAGGGCGTCGCCGGGGCGATCGGGCCGCAGGGACCGACCGGCTCGCAGGGGGATACCGGGCCGCAGGGACCGACCGGCGCCACCGGTGCGACCGGCGTGCAGGGCGTCGCGGGAGCGACGGGTCCGCAGGGACCCCAGGGCGATGTCGGACCGCAGGGGCCCACGGGTGCGCAGGGGCCGCAGGGCGACATCGGACCACAGGGAGCCGCGGGTGCAAGCGGCGCCACAGGCGCGACCGGCGCCACCGGTGCAAGTGGCGCAACCGGTGCTCCCGGAGCCACGGGTGCAACAGGCGCCACCGGCGCCCAGGGCGTGACGGGCGCGACAGGGCCGACCGGCGCGACCGGCGCGACCGGCGCACAGGGACAGACCGGACCGACGGGGGCGACCGGTGCGCAGGGCGTCAAGGGCGACACCGGCGCGACCGGCGCGACCGGCCCGCAGGGACCGACCGGTCCCACCAGTACCGCCGGCTGGGCCGTCGTCGGCGCGAGCGGGACGCTTGTGCGCGGGAGCAACGTGACGTCGACCTCGCGCGTGAGCATCGGCTACTACCAGGTCACGACGAACTTCAATGTGACCGCCTGCTCCTATCAGGTGACGACCGGCGACACCGGGGTCGTGGACCCGGCGGAGGACGTAGCGGGCTACGGCCGCGCCGGTCAGACCGCCGGAAACAACCAGCGAGTCACGGTCCTGATCTTCCGCAACTACACCGTCCGCGACGACATCCCATTCCACCTCGAGATCGTCTGCTGACGTCCTGGCGCACTAGCGCCGAGACCGAGCGCGAAATTCGGCTTAAGAACGGGGCCCCGGTCACCGATAAGAGCTGAATGCTGCCCTGGACCCGCTCGCGCTGGTTCCGGTGGGCGGTGACTGGTGTCTCCACGGTCTTCGTCGCTGTGGTGCTGGCCACGTCACTGCTCGCGGAAGGAAG
>JAXDHW010000177.1:0-4732 GCA_034664365.1 Thermoleophilaceae bacterium | reverse complement strand
AGCTCGCGGAGGTAGTCGCCGCCGGCGCCGTGCAGCTCGCGGACGCGGCCGTCCGCGGCCTCGGCATCGTCGCCCGCGGCGGCCACGAGGCGCTCCATCTCCGCCTCCTGCTCGTCGCCGAGCTTGGTGCCGTCGGGGCCGAAGAACTTGATGCCGTTGTCGCGGTAGGGGTTGTGCGAGGCCGAGACCACGGCCGCGAGGTCGAAGCCGAAGCGGCGCACGAGCAGTGCCGCGCCCGGGGTGGGCAGCACGCCGCCGAGCAGCGCGTGGCCGCCCGCCGCCGCGATCCCGGCCGCCAGCGCGGCCTCGAGCATCTCCCCGGACTCGCGCGTGTCGCGGACGATCAGGACCTGGGGCGCGTCCGCCGGCGCGATCGCCGTCGCGGCGCGACCCAGGGAGAGGGCCAGCTCGGCGGTCAGGAACTCGCCCGCGACGCCGCGGACGCCATCGGTCCCGAAGAGTCGGGCGGGCGCGGTCACGGCGCTCCGGTCAGCGCTTCGAGAACTGCGGGCGCTTGCGCGCCTTCTTGAGGCCGGCCTTCTTGCGCTCCTTGGCGCGGTCGTCGCGACTGAGGAAGCCCCGCCGCTTGAGCTCGGTGCGCAGGCTCGGGTCGGCCTCGACGAGCGCCCGGGCCACACCGTGGCGGAGGGCGCCCGCCTGGGCGGAGATGCCGCCGCCGTGGATCCTGGCGGTCACGTTCATCCGCTTCTCGAAGCCGGCCGTCTGGAGCGGCTGGCGCGCGGCCTTCTGGAGCGCGGCGCGCGGGAAGTAGTCCTCGAGCGAGCGGCCGTTGATGCTGTAGGCGCCGTCGCCCGGCTTGAGGATCACGCGCGCGACCGACGTCTTGCGCTTGCCGGTGGCCTGGTAGCGGGCGTCGGCGGCGAGGTCGACGACCGTGCGGGGAGCCTCGCTCGCCGCCGGCGCGTCGCCGCCGGCCGGTGTCTCGCCGTCCGCAGCCGGCTGCTCGCCCTCCTCGGACGTCGCATAGCGGTCGGCGTACTCGTCCTCGTCGCCCGCGGCGCGCGCCTCCTCGAGCACGAGGTCGGGCTCGAGGTGGGCCCCCGGCACGACCTCCTCCTTCTTCTTCTCATCGGAGTCGCCGCCGGGCCGCTCGCGCCGCGCCGGCTGCGCCGCCTCGGACGGCTGCGTGCTCTCGTTCGGGGCGTCGGGATCGGTCGACGGGTCCGGCGACGGCTCGGCGTCCTTCACCTCGGCCGGGTCCACGTGGCCGGGCGCGCTCTCGTTGGGGGGGTCGGCGGGCGGCTCGTCGGTCCCGTCGGCCTCAGCGGCCGGCTCGGGCGCCTCGGTGACCTGCTCGCCCTCGTCCTCGACCTCGGTCAGCGGCTCGTCGCCGGCGGCGGGGGCCTCGTCGGGGGTCTCCTGCTCGTCGCCGGCGGCGGGAGCCTCGTCGGCGGCGGGCTGCGCCTCCTCGGGAGCGTCGGCGGCCTCGCCGCCCTCCTGCGGAGCGTCCGGGCGCTCGTCGTCGATCATCACGCGTCGACCTCCATGGGTTGCGGCTGCTGGGCGGCGTGCGGGTGGTCCGGCCCGGCATAGACCTTGAGCTTGGTGAGCTGCTGGCGCCCCAAGCGGGTGCGCGGGAGCATCCCCTTGACGGCCTTGCGGATGACCTCCTCGGGACGGCGCTCGAGCATCTCCTCGAGCGTGCGCGACCGGAGCCCGCCCGGGTAGCCCGAGTGGCGGTAGTAGCGCTTCTGGTGGAGCTTGTCGCCGGTGACGGAGATCCGCTCGGAGTTGACCACGATCACGAAGTCCCCCACGTCGCAGTGCGGCGTGTACTCCGGCTTGCGCTTGCCGCGCAGGACGTCGGCGATCTGGGTCGCGAGGCGGCCCAGCGTCTTGCCGCTGGCGTCGACGACGAGCCAGTTGCGCTCGCGCGTCGCGGGTGTCGCTACGTAGGTCTTCATGGGGCCGTGAAGCCGTCCGAGGTTAGCGGCGCCGGGCGCGCCACGTCCGGAGACCGTGTCTATACTGCCCGCCGCCAGTTCGCAAGCCTGCCGAATCTCCTCGCCGCCCGGCGTGGAGAGCGGGGGAACCAATCGGAAGCCGGACCGCTTCCGTGGGGCGAATCGGGTGGAGCAGGTTGCTCCGCGATCCCGTAGCGCCGCCTTCTTGGCGCGAGCCCGTCAGCTAACCCCGTAGGCCGCAGAAGGAGAGTCGCAGTTGCCGCAGGGGAGGCTTACCGTGTACGGGGTTGGATCTGCCGGCGTCGTCGTGGCCGTCGCCGCATCGGTGCTCCTGCTCGCCGCGCCCACCGGCGAGGCGGACCACGCGTCCAGTGGCGGCGCCTCCTACGTGGCTCAGCCGAAGATCGACTCCGTGAAGTGCACCGCGCGCTGCGTGTCGCACGGCCGGGTGCGGAACGGCGGCACGGTGCGGCTGCGCGGTGGCGGGCTGGCGAGCACGCGACAGGTCGTCTTCATGGGCGACAGGGGGAAGGCCGACGACAGGGCCGTGACCGTGGCGCCCGCGGGCGACCACGTGCTGGCGGTGAAGGTGCCGTACGGCGCCGGCAGCGGGCCTGTGTCGGCGTGGGCGAGCAGCAAGGCCCGGTCGCACCCCTCGAAGCGGCTCGGAATCGTTCCCGCGCCCGCGCCCGACGAGTCGGGCCGGCTGACGCCCGCGTCCGGCCCCGCCGAACAGGGCGCGCCGGCGCTCGAGACGGCTGTCAACTCGGGGCTGGCCTTCGCCGACGGGCGCCACGTGCGCTTCACGTTCCGGATCGACGACAAAGCCCCGGCCGGCGTGGTCGTCAGGGTGGTCGAGGTATCGACCGGGACGGTCGTGCGCACGTGGAGCCGTAAGGCGGTCGGGCCACACAAGCTCCAGACCTTCAGCTGGAACACGCGAAACCACGGCGGCGACGCGCCGGACGGTCGCTACGCCTTCCGCATGACCGCAACCGGCGCGAGCGGTGCGGTCGCGAAGAACGCCTCGGACGGCGACGACGAGCGCGACGCCTTCGACCTCCATGGCTACTCGTTCCCGCTGCGTGCGCACCACACGTACGGCGACGGCTTCGGCGCCCCACGCGCCGGCCACCGCCACCAGGGGCAGGACGTGTTCGCGAGCTGCGGCGTACCGATGTACGCGGCGCGCGGCGGCACGGTGAAGGACAACAAGTACCAGTACGCGGCCGGCAACTACGTGGTCATCGACGGCGCCGGCACCGGCTACGACTTCTTCTACGCCCACCTGCGCAAGGCGTCACCGCTGAAGGTCGGCTCGCACGTCGTCACCGGCCAGAGGATCGGGAGCGTGGGCGACACGGGCGACGCGGTGGGCTGCCACCTCCACTTCGAGATGTGGAGCGCACCGGGCTGGTACTCGGGCGGCCACGCGTTCGACCCGCTGCGGTTCCTGAAGGCCTGGGACCGGTACAGCTAAGCCGGGCGGGTCACTCCCACTCGATCGTTCCAGGCGGCTTGCTGGTTATGTCCAGCGTGACCCGGTTGACCTGCGGGATCTCGTTGATCATCCGCGAGGCGATCTTCTCCAGCAGGTCGTAGGGCAGGCGGGCCCA
This sequence comes from Thermoleophilaceae bacterium, assembly GCA_034664365.1. Lineage (GTDB taxonomy): Bacteria > Actinomycetota > Thermoleophilia > Solirubrobacterales > Thermoleophilaceae > AC-37. Next base: position 1,191 of record JAXDHW010000177.1, on the reverse strand, counting down.
GTCGGCCGTCATCGCGTCGTCGCTCGTGACCGCGCGGATGACCACCACGTAGCCGTAGCTCCGCTCGTCGCCCTGCACGCCGACCGTCTTGAGGCTCGCCGGCAGCACGCAGAACGACTGCCAGAGCTCGCGGTAGAGGCCCGCCGAGCGGATCTCGTCCTGGAGCACGAAGTCGGCGTCGCGCAGGATCTCGAGGCGCTCCTTGGTGACCTCGCCGCCGACCACCCGGATGGCGAGCCCGGGCCCGGGGAACGGCTGGCGCCAGACGAGCCGCTCCGGCATCCCCAGCTCCGCCCCCACCTGACGGACCTCGTCCTTGAACAGCGACCGCAGCGGCTCGACGAGCTCGAACTGGAGATCCTCCGGAAGCCCGCCCACGTTGTGGTGCGACTTGATCGTGGCGGCGCCGTGCCCGCCGCCGGACTCGATCACGTCCGAGTAGAGCGTGCCCTGGACCAGGAAGCGCGGGTTGCCGATCTCGCGCGCCTGCTCCTCGAATACCCGGATGAACTCCTCGCCGATGATCTTGCGCTTGCGCTCAGGGTCCGTGACGCCGGCGAGACGCGCGAGGAAGCGGTCCTCGGCGTCGACCGCCACGAGCGGCACGTGGAAGGTGTCGCGGAACGCGGCGACCACCTGGTCGCCCTCGTTCTTGCGCATCAGGCCGTGGTCCACGAAGACGCACGTGAGCTGGTCCCCGATGGCGCGGTGCACCAGAAGCGCCGCCACCGACGAGTCGACGCCGCCCGACAGCCCGCAGATCACGCGCTCGTCGCCGACCTGCGCACGGATCCGCGCGATCTGCTCGTCCGCGACCGATGCCGGCGACCAGGTCATGTCGCAGCCGCAGACGTCCTCGAGGAACGTCTTGAGGATGGCCGTGCCGTACGGCGTGTGCACGACCTCGGGATGGAACTGGATCCCGTACAGCGCGCGCTCGGTGTGCTCGAACGCCGCCACCGGCGACTCGCTGGACGACGCCAGCGCCGCGAAGCCGGGCGGCGCCTCGAAGACGGTGTCGCGATGCGACATCCAGCAGCTCTGCTCGTCCGGCAGCCCGGCGAGCAGCCTGCCCGGGTCGCGCACCGTGAGCGTGGAGCGGCCGAACTCGCCGACGGCCGCCCCCTCGACCCGGCCGCCCAGCTCGAGCGCCATGACCTGCATGCCGTAGCAGATGCCCATCACCGGGAT
>JAXDHW010000166.1:0-5120 GCA_034664365.1 Thermoleophilaceae bacterium | reverse complement strand
ACTCGAAGCGCCCCTCGCGCTGGTTGTAGACGTTGGTGCCGACCACGTCGGCCGGAAGCAGGTCGACCGTGCACTGAACGCGCGCGTACTCGGCGTCGATCGAGCGGGCGAGCGACCGCGCCAGCGCGGTCTTGCCGACGCCCGGGTAGTCCTCGATCAGCACGTGCCCCTCGGCGACGAGCGCCACCAGCACGTCGCGCAGGACGGTGTCCGGCACCTTCACGGCACGGCGGACGTTGGCCGCAAGCCGCTGGCCCAGCGCCGCGACGCCGGCGGGGTCGAGCTCGGGCACCGTGCTCACCTAACCGATCTTAGGGCGCGGCGGACCTCGGCTCGCCGGACTGGCGCGGGCGCAGTGAGTAGGCGCGCACCGTGGTCAGGGATGTGTAGCCGTCGTCGCTCAACCTGTCCTCCACGAACGCGAAGGTGCTGCTGTTGCAGGCGCTCTGGGGGATGGCGTAGCCGGGCTCGCTGAAGAGGAGCGTCCGCGGCCGCGCCGTCGGGTGATCGCGGAACGTCAGGGAGAGCAGCCGCTCCCCGAAGAACTGGAAGACGGCGAGCCCGTCGCCGCAGAAGCGCGCGTGGGCCGATCCGCTCGGTCTTGCGATCACGCGGCTCGTCCCGTCCGCGAGGAACAGGCGCACGCGACGGTCGCCGTCGTGCCGTAGGTAGGAGACGACAGCGTTGCCGTGGCGGTCCACATCCTGTGTGTAGACCCCGACGTCGCGCAGGAGACGACGCTCGGTGCCCGTCCGCGTGTTCACCAGGTACGTCGACTGCGTCTCGTGGCTTCTGTAGTTGCCCGTGACCAGCACCCAGTCGCCCGCGACCCGGACCTGCCCTCCGAGAAAGGCCGTGAGCACCCGGCGACGTGTGAGCAAGCGACGGCCGGCGGGGGCGTAGGCGTAGAGCGCCCCGTGCCCGCGACGCTCTATGTCGCACGGCTTGCGGCTCTCGTTGGTGATCACCCGGCCGTCGGTCGTCACGTCGACCAACTCCACGTACCGGCCGCAGAATCCACGCGGCCGGGACGAGGACACGGCGTGCGCGCTCGCGAGCGTGGTAGGTGGGCCGCCCTTCGCGGGCATCGAGATGACGGCCGTGTCGTTGAACTCGGGACTCGAGGGAGCCTGGATCGCCTGCTGGACGGCGAGGCGGTCGCCGCCCGCACGGAGGCCGAGGCCCGGCAGGTGTATGCGGCGCCCGGCTCCCGTGCGGAGGTTGATCCGGAAGGACCGCTCCGTGAAGTCGCGCTCGCTCTGGGCGGCGAGGAAGAAAGGTCCCTCGGCGGCCGCCAGGTCCCCGCCGTAGAGCAGGTTGTAGCGGACGAAGTCGTGGGCGGCCGTGGCCGGGGCGGCCGACGCCACGATGGCGACGGCGACACACGCCGCGACCAGCGCGGCGCGGATCGCTACGCCTGGCTTGGCTCCTCTGTTCGCGCGAGCTCTCGTACCGCTCCTCCGGGTCGGCCGCGCGCATGAGGGTCTCCCCCACCAGCACCGCGTCCACTCCCACCTGCTCCAACTCCTCGACGTGCTCTCGAGTTGCGATGCCGGACTCCGTAAGAGCGACCCGCTACACGCGTCGCCGCCCGGGCAACGAGATCATCCGTGCGGTGATCGGCTGCTCTTGCGAGCTTTACGACGCGCGTCCGCGACAACTGCGCGACCGGGCGGCGGTCGCCACGCTCGGCGCCTGCGCAAGAAGGGGACCTCGAAGAACCGGTGACTGACATGGGCCACCACGATGGTCAATGGAAGCCCCGCCGCCATCAGCAGGAAGAGGCCTACGTCGGCTCGACTCGCGGAGCGCGCGAGCGACCGAAGCTCGATCAGGACACCGACGTGGACGAGGTACACGCTGTACGAGCGCTCTCCGAGCCACCGCAGCGGACGGTTGTCAAGCCATCCCCAACATGATCCGGTGGCCCACTGGCGGACCAGCGGAGCCGCAACCAGTGCGCCCGCGCCCGCGGCGGCAAAGAATGCCCTCCACACTTCGCTCTCCACACGGAGCTGCGTAAAGACCCCGAGAAGTAGGGCGGCCATGCCCAGTAGTGCTACCGCCAAGATGCGGCCGGCGCGCGTTCCTGCGAGCCGCGGTGCGGCTTCGATCTCGAACGCCGCCAGGAGGATCCCCGGCGCGAAAGCGGCCAGGTTCGACGGAAGATTCTTGACGTGCGAACCGCTGGTCGGATCGAGCCCTCGGTACACGAGGCTCGCCAGGGACACAACCAGCACCACACCGACGACGAGGGCGAGTCGCGAGCGTGGATCCCCGAGCCGCTTCAACCTCGACGCCAGCAACGTACCGCCAAGCGCCGCGAGCGGCACCAGCACGTAGAACCCCATCTCGACACTCAGCGTCCACGCCGAGCCCACCATGAAGGCCGCCGGGCTGTTGTCGTAGTTCTGCGCGAATAGGTAGATGGAAGCCACCTCACCCGGCGAGCTGCCGGACGACCCGTGGCGGATGAGCAAGATGGTGAAGACGATCCAGAACGCCGGGACTATGCGGAGTAGCCGGTTGCGCGCATAACTCCTAAATGCCGGGGCGCGCTCCCCAGCGATGAACGCTCGTACGAACGGCCGGGCGATCAGATAGCCAGACAGCACGAAGAACACCGAGAGGCCGAGGTTCAGGAAGGCCAGTGCGTTCGCGCCCCCCGCCCCGAAGGCCTTGCCGAACACGAGCTCCGGGACGTCCACGGGCACGCCTCGAAACCAGAGCGTGAGGAACGCTACGTGGAAGGCGACCACGCTGAGAGCGGCCACCGCCCGCAGCGGGTCGCCGGCGGCGAAGCGGCCGCCCGCCGCGCGGGCGGCCTGACCGCGCGCTGCTAGCTGCTCAAGACGCGCGTCCGCGTCGCGACCTGCGGCCCGGAGTGGGCCACTCGCGCTCCTCATATCCGGATTCTTTCGCACGGGCCCGCGCGCGGAGCGCCACACACCGCCTCGACACGACGTGCACAGCCTGCCTTCCAGGGGCGCGTGGTCCTCTCAGGCCTGCGTCGGCTCCTCTGTTCGCGCAAGCTCTCGTACCGCTCCCTCCGGGTCGTCCGCGCGCATGAGGGTCTCCCCCACCAGCACCGCGTCCACTCCCACCTGCTCCAGCTCCTCGACCTGCTCCCGAGTTGCGATGCCGGACTCCGAGACGACCGTCTTTCCGGCCGGCACGTCGGTCAGGAGCTCGAACGTGCGCTCGATGTCGACGCTGAAGTCCTCGAGGTTGCGATTGTTGATCCCGATCACCTGGGCGTCCACGCCGAGCGCCACGTCGAGCTCCTCCTCGTCGTGCACCTCGACCAGCGCGTCCATCTCGAGGTCGCGTGCGAGCCCGTGGAGCGTGGCGAGCAGCGGCGGCTCGAGCGCGCCGACCACGAGCAGGACCGCGTCGCCCCCGGCCGCCTTGGTCTCGAACAGCTGGTACGGGTCGATCGTGAAGTCCTTCCGGAGGATCGGCAGGTCGCTCGTCCGCGCTGCCTCCTGAAGGTCTGCGAGCGAGCCGCCGAAGTGCTCCTCCTCGGTGAGGATCGACAGCGCGGCCGCGCCGCCGCGCTCGTAGGCGCGCACCATGTCGGCGACCGAGGCGGCCTCGCGGATGACGCCGGCCGACGGCGAGCGCCGCTTGTACTCGGCGATCACCGACGTGCCCGGACGCGCGAGGAACTCCGCGAACGGCCGGCACTCGCCGCGATTGGCGGCCTCGAGCTCGACCTCGGCCAGCGGGCGCCGCGCCTTGCGTTCCCGAAGCCCGCGGCGGGTGGCGTCGATCAGCTCGTCGAGCCGGACGCTCACGACGGCGCCAGCTCCCGCGTCTTCTCCACGAAGCGCTCGAGCGACTCCCGCGCCGCGCCCGAATCGATCGCCTCCTCGGCCGCGCGCACGCCGTCGACCAGCGATTCCGCGGCGCCGCCGACGTAGATCGCCGCGGCGCCGTTGAGAACCACGATCGCGCGCTCGGGACCGGCGTCGCCGTTGAGGACCGAGCGTGCACAGTCGGCGCTCTCCTCGGGCTCACACGCGCCGAGCGCGCCGGCCGGGATCCGCTCCACGCCGAGCTCCTCGGGCGTGATCACCACCGCGTCCAGGATCCCCTCCTTCAGCTCCACGGCCTGCGTAGGACCGGAGGCGCTGACCTCGTCCAGCCCATCCCCGCCGGACACTACCAGCGCCCTCTCCGTCCCCAGGCGCTCGAGCGCCGCCGCGATGGTCTCGAGGTAGCGCGGGTCGGAGACGCCCACGAGCTGGCGGCTCGCGCCGGCTGGATTCGTCATCGGTCCGAGGAAGTTGAAGATCGTGCGGATGCCCAGCTCCTTGCGCACCGGCACGACGTGCTTCATCGCGGCATGGTGGGCGGGGGCGAACATGAAGCCGAAGCCGATCTGATCGATGCACTCGGCCACGGCGGCCGGCTCGAGGTCGATGCGTGCGCCGAGTGCCTCGAGCACGTCGGCCGAGCCGGAGCGGCCGGTGGCCGAGCGGTTGCCGTGCTTGGCCACCGCGCAGCCTGCCCCCGCGGCCACGAACGCCGCCGTGGTCGAGACGTTGAACGTCGGGCTGCCGCCGCCCGTGCCCGCGGTGTCCACGAGCGGGCTGCGCTCGACGTTGACCGGTACGGCCAGCTCGCGCATTGTGCGCGCGAGGCCCTCGACCTCGTCGACGGTCTCACCCTTGGTGCGCAGAGCCACCAGGAAGGCGGCCGTCTCGACCTCGGACGCGCGCCCGTCCATCACCTCTCTCAGGACCGCGGCCGCATGGTCCGCGCTCATGTGGCGCCCACCGGCTAGCGCGTCGACCGCGCGGGTCATTACGGGATTGGGCATCGCGCGATCAGCGGTCGCTCAGGAAGTTCTCGAGAAGCTTCTTGCCGTTGGGCGTGAGCACCGACTCGGGGTGGAACTGGACTCCCTCGGCCGGGAGCTCGCGGTGGCGGACCGCCATCACCACGTCGCCGTACCAGGCCGAGCGCTCGAGACACGCGGGCAGGTCCGGGTCGACCACGAGCGAGTGGTAGCGACCGGCCACGAGCGGGGATTCGAGGCCGCGGAAGATCGTCCTGCCGTCGTGCTCGACGGACGCGGGCTTGCCGTGCACGGGCTGGCCGCGGACGACCTTCCC
>JAXDHW010000122.1:0-4121 GCA_034664365.1 Thermoleophilaceae bacterium | reverse complement strand
AAGGCCACGCTCGCCAAGCTCGGCGCTCGCAACCGCGAGCACGCGATCGCGATCGCGTTCCGCGAGGGCGCTCTCTAGTTGCCTGGGCCACCCCCGCGGATCCGCCGAGCGCTCGCTCGGTGGGCGGCGCTCGTCGCCCTGGCCGCACTAGGCGGCGCCGCGCCCGCCTCCGTCGCCAGCTCGCCCGCCGTGACGTCCGACCCGGGCATGAAGCCGGCGTTCCGCCCCGCCTTCCTCGACTACACCGTGCCCTGCGACCCCGGCACGCCAGTGCGGCTGACGGTCCACCCGCCGCCTGGCACCACCGTGGCCGTCGACGACGGGCCCGCGCACCGTCATCCGTTCACGCGCTCGGTCGACCTCGCGCCCGGCCGGGCTGCGGAGCTCAGGTTCGTCGGACCGCGTCGCAGCCGCACGTACAGGGTCCGCTGCCTCCCCGGCGACTTCCCGCGCTGGCGCGTGCGCCGCAACGGCACGCCGCAGGCGGACTGGTACCTCGTCACGCCCAACATCGGCGGCGGCGGCGGGTACGGGATCGTCTTCGACTCCCACGGCGTTCCGGTTTGGTGGATCCGCACGTCGCCGGCGCCGTTCGGCATGGACCTTCTGCGTAACGGCCACTTCGTCTGGACCAACTACGTGGCGCTGTCCCCCAACGCCGATCGCTTCGGGGAGAGGACGCTCGACGGCCGGTTGGTGCGCACCTACGGCGTGGTTGGAGGCTCGACGAACCAGCACGACCTCGAGTTCCTCCCGAACGGCCACGCCCTGGTGATCGCGTACCCGCACCGCGACGGGGTGGACCTGAGCGCCTACGGCGGGCCCGAGGACGCCACCGTGCTGGACGGCGAGATTCAGGAGGTCGACCAGCAGGGCCGGCTCGTGTGGTCGTGGAAGACGAAGGACCACATCCCGCTTGCCGCGAGCGAGCGGTGGCTTCGCCGTCAGATCGCCAAACCTACGATCAGGCAGTACGACGGCCGGCCGGTGTACGACCTCGTGCACGTGAACTCGGTCGAGCCGGACGGGCGCCGGATCGTGTTCTCCGCGCGCTACCTTGAGGCCGTCTACGCGATCGACCGCGGGACCGGCCGGGTCGCCTGGAAGCTCGGCGGCACGCACACGGCACGCAGTCTGAAGATCGAGGACGACCCACACGCGGCCGAGGACTTCGGCGGCCAGCACGACGCGCGCCTCACGGGGGGCGGCCGCAGGCTGACCTTCTTCGACAACGGCACGCTGCGCGATCGGCCGCCACGCGCGGTCGAGTTCGCGCTTGATCTGAAGCACCGCCGCGCCCGTCTCCTGCAGGCGGTCGCGTTCCCGCCGGCCTTCACCTCGCACTGCTGCGGCGGCGCGCGCCTCCTGCCGGGCGGAGACTGGGTCGTGTCGTGGGGCGACACCCCGTGGATCACGGAGCTGAGCCCCGCGGGCCGCCGAGTGCTTTCGATCCGGTTCGTCGGCCGCTACGCGTCGTACCGCGCGATCCCCGTGCTGCCAGGTCGACTCAGCAGGGCCGCCCTGAGCCGCGGGATGGACGCGCTCACACGTAGGGCCGCCAACTCGCGAACGCAGCGGTGAGCACGACGAGCGCGACCGCGGAGACCGCCACGACGGGCCGCGTGATCCCGCGCCGCTCGGTCCACGACGCGAGCCACATCGTCAGCGGAAAGACCGGCAGCAGCAGGCGCGGCAGCGACCGCAGCGGCTCCCCGTAGGCCGGCGAGTAGAGAGCCAGAACGAGCGCCCCGACGAGGTAGGCGCCGTACGCGAACGGGAGCCGCCGAAAGACACCCACCACCGCGATCGCAGCCAGCGCCAGATAGGCGGTCTCGACGAGGATCGGCCCGCGGTAGGGGTCGAAACCGTCGCCCTTCACGGCGTGGAGCGCCGCGTCGCCGGCCTGCCTCAGCGCCTCGGTGGGCCATTCGGCGCTCGTCCGGCCGAACAGCGGTTGCACGTGCTGCCATGCGAACGCGTCGCCGACCGAGTGCCTCAGGTAGAGGCTGTAGGCGACGATCCCCGCCGGCGCCAGCGCGAGCCACAGCACGTTCGGGCGCACGGGGTGGCGCGGGAGGAGCGAACGCCGGCTCGCGGACCCCGCCGCGGGCTCGCGGTCGGCCCGCGGCCCGTACAGGTAGAGGATCGCCAGTGGAACGACGAGCAGGGCGCCCGTCGGACGCGTGCCGGACGCCAGTGCGGCGGCGATGCCCGCGAGCGCCCACCGACCCTGGCGGGCAGCAAGGAAGGCGCCGACCGTGACGAGCAGGAACAGGCTCTCGGTGTACGGCGCGCTGAAGAAGTAGGCGGCCGGCGCGAACGCCAGGAGCAGGACGGTGGCATCCGCGCCGCGCGGTCCGAGGTCGAGCGCCGCGAGCCGGTGGAGCAGCCGCAGGCCCGCGGCGAACGCCGCCAGCGACACCGCGATCGCCGCGACGACGGCCGCGCCGGCGCCCGCGAAGCCTCCGAGGCCGCGCACGAGCAGCGGGTAGACCGGGAAGAACGCCCGCTCGCCGCGGATCGACTCGAGGTCCGGTTGGTAGCCGTGCTGCGCGATCCGCAGGTACCACTTGGCGTCCCAGCGCAGCATCGGCGACACCAGGAAGTCGGCGACGTCCGCGAGCGGTCCGTGGCCGAACGGGTGGACGATCGAGTAGTCGGCACCACGAATGCCGATCCCGGACGAGAGCAGCTCCGCGCCGAGGATCGCCGCGACGAGGACGAGCAGGCGCGAGCCGACGAAGGCCCGCCGTACGGCGTCTATTCGCCGTCCCCCTCGCGAGCCTGCCGCTCGAGGGCCTCGACCAGCGCGGGGGCGTCCAGCGCGGGGTCGAGCGACTCCAGGAGACGCTGGGCCTCGCGCCGCCCTCCGAGCGCGCGCAGGGCCGCCTCGCCGCGCTCCGCGACGAGGTCGGCCAGCGCCGTCAGCCGCCGGGCGCGCAGGCGCTGGGCCGGGAGATCGAGCTTGGCCCGGTGCGCGTCGAGCGCCTCCACCAGGTCGTCGATCCCCGTGGGCGGCGCGAGCGAGGACACGCTCACCACCGGCGTGTCGCGCGCTCCCAGCGCGCGCAGGGCGGAGGCGAGGTCGCGGCGCGCGCGCAGAGCCACGTCGCCGAGGTCCGACTTGGTGACCACGAGCACGTCCGGCACCTCCATGATCCCGGCCTTGAGGAACTGGAGCGCGTCGCCGGAAGCGGGCTGGACCACGACGGCGACCGTGTCGCAGACCTCCTCGACGTCAACCTCGGATTGGCCGACGCCCACGGTCTCGACCACCACGATGTCGTAGGCGGGCGTGAGCGCCTGCACGGCGTCGCGCGTGGACGGGGCGAGCCCGCCGAGCCGTGTGCCCGCGGCCGTGGATCGGATGAGCACCCCGTCGTCGCGCGGGTCGTGCTCGATCCGGGCGCGGTCGCCGAGCAACGACCCGCCCGACCGCCGCGACGAGGGGTCGACCGCGAGCACCGCCACGGTGCGCCCGAGCTCGCGCCAGCGGCGCACGAGCGCGGACAGGAGCGACGACTTGCCCGCACCCGGCGGGCCGGTGACGCCCACGAGGTGACCGACCTCCTCGGCCGGAGACGCGGCCGCGAGCAGCTCGCGCGCCCGCTCACGCCCCGCGGCTGAGCGATCCTCGATCAGGTTCAGGGCGGCCGGGGCGGCGCCGCGGTCGCCCTCCCGCAGCCGGCGCCCGAGCTCCGCCGGGTCGCTCACGATGGGCGAGCCCGGGGCCGCGCTCAAGCCGCCGCGGCGGCCGAGTGGTGTTCGGCGACGAGCTCCACGATGTCGCCCATGATGCGGGTGATCTCGAAGTCCTTGGGCGTGTACACGCGCGCGACGCCGGCGTCGCGCAGCCACTGCTCGTCGGCCGGCGGGATGATGCCGCCGACGACCACGGGGACGTCCGCGCCGGCCTCGCGCAGCTCGCGGAGGACCTCGGGGATCAGCTCCCGGTGCGACCCGGAGAGGATCGATAGGCCCACCACGTGGACGCCCTCCTGGACCGCGGTCGCGGCGATCCGCGCCGGCGTGAGGCGGATCCCCTCGTAGACCACGTCCATCCCCGCGTCGCGCGCGCGCACGGCGATCTGCTCGGCGCCGTTCGAGTGGCCGTCGAGGCC
>JAXDHW010000193.1:0-5197 GCA_034664365.1 Thermoleophilaceae bacterium | reverse complement strand
ACCGGGTTCGACCCGCGCAGCTGCTTGCAGCCCAGCTTCTCGAACGCGGCCCTGTCGGCGTAGTAGCGCGAGACCGGGAAGTACTCCCCCATCACGGCCTTCTCCTTGCCCTGCTCCGGCACGCGCTGGATCGCCTGCGCGAACGAAGGGTTGGGGAGCATGTTCCGGTAGATCAGCACCCCGCCGGCCTGCGGTCCCCACGGGATCCACGTGACCCCGCACTCCGGGCGCGCGTTGGCCGGCCGCTCTGACGGCGTGCTCACGACGTAGTTCACGAAGCCGTCGGCGCCGATCGTGGTCTGGTCGTCGGTCTTGCACGCGATGAAGCGCTGCGACTGCGACTCGTTCTGGCACAGCGAGAAGTAGCGCAGCTGTCCCCCCGGCATCCGCTTCGCGGGCGGCCGCGTGTCGGGGAAGGTGGGCGCGCGCATCCGCGTGGCCAGCACGAGCCCGTTCCCCTTTGCGACCGGTGTGTACAGGTAGGCGTTGTGGATGTTCGACAGGAAGCCGCCCTTCCCGCCGAGGTCGTAGGCACCCGACTGCTCGTACGACATGCGCGCCGGGTCGGTGTAGTCGTTGTCGAGGATCGTCTCCGCGAACGAGCGCGGCAGGTTCACGAACTTGCGCCACACCGGCGGGCTCCGGCCGGGCGACGGCGTGGCCACGGGCAACCCGTTACTCGCCGCCACCTGCTGGTTGACGCCCGCACCCGACGGCTTGGCGAAGTTCGTGCACGCCGACGGCGGGGGGTTCTGCCCGGAGGTGGTCGACTCGAGCGTGACCGTGGGAACCCCCACTCCGCCCGCCTCGTCCAGCCCCCTGTCCGGCACGTACACGCGGTAGATGAACGTGCCGTCGAAGTTCGGGGTCCCGCCCTGCCCGGTGCCCGTGTAGAGCGTGTTGGGAGCGCGCTTCTTCGGGATCGGGCCGAAGTCGATGAAGGCCGTGTACGAGCGCTTCTTGGCCGTCCGGTCGGCGCCACGCAGGAACGGGTTGACGTTGCCCTTGTCCGGCCCGAGCTCCACGTCCGCCAGGGCGTCGAGCGGGCGCTGGATGTTGTCGTAGACGTTGAACGACATGTAGCGCGCGTGTGGGAAGCGGCCGGTGATCCGGATCCGCGTGCCGGGCACCGCCGCGTAACCGCCGCTGTAGTAGACGGCCGCCTGGTCGGGATAGGCCACGTTCACCGTGGCCGGGTCGAACTTGGTGAGCGGCAGCAGGCACGTCTGGTCGACGCCCTGCGCCACTGCGGACGCGGGCAGGGCGGCAAGCCCCGCAAGCGCTCCGGCCGCGATCCCCCTACGGATCCACCCCACGCGGGGAGTGTGCCATCGCGAGCCCGCCACCGCGCCGCGCGAGCGCGTAGTAGACCGCCAGCACGGCGTGCAGCGCGAGGCACGCAACGGCGCTGACGAACGCGATGCCGATCGCCGCGATGTAGATCGGCGTGCCGATCACGAAGCGCCGCGTGATTTCCGGAAGCTCGTCGCGCGGGAAGTCGTCCACGAGCAGGCGCCCGTCACGGGAGACGTAGATCCAGAGCCCCCCGAACGCCGCGCCCATCAGCGCGATCACCACGCTGTACGCCGCGGCGGCGGCGTGCGCGGCGTCGGAGCGTGTGAGGTACTCCGCGAGCAGCGCCGTGCCGAACGGGATCAGCGCCACGGCCATGAGCAGCAGCAGGTTGAGGAACACGAGCTGCCGGTCCACCCGCCCGATCACGTCCATCACCGCGTGGTGGTTCGACCACACGATCCCGATCACGAGAAAGCTGACCGCATAGGCGGTGTAGTGCGGCCAGAGATCTCCGAGCGAGCGCCAGAGGCCGCTCGAGGTGTCGGCGTCCGACGGCGGCCGGATGTCGAGCACGAGCAGCGTGATCGCCACCGCGAACACGCCGTCGCTGAAGGTCTCCAGCCGACCGGTGCTCATGCCGAGGTGTTCGCCGAAGCACGGGGCTACCCTCTCGCCAGTGCCCCGCGTCATCGTGCTCCTCGTTCTCGCCACCAGCCTCGTACTGGCAGCCGCCGCGACGGCCGGCGGCAACATCTGCGACGCCCACACGAGCAAGGACCAGAAGTGCGTCGGCACGAGCGGCAGCGACTCGATGGTCACCGCCGGCGGCGACGACTTCCTCACCGGGAAGGGCGGTGACGACCGCCTCGACGGCAAGGGCGGCAACGACACCGAGCTCGGCGGCACGGGCGACGACCATATTCACGGCGGCAAGGGAACGGACGTGCTGCGTGGCGGCTCCGGCCAGGACGAGGTGCTCGGCGACGAGACGGGGCCCGGAGGCAACGACCGGGTGATCGGCGGTAAGGGCCACGACCGCCTCTTCGGCCTGGCGGGCAAGGACACGCTCGTCGGTGGCCCGGGCAACGACGTGCTGCACGGCGGCAACGGCGTCGACCTGATGCAGGGCGGCGACGGCAACGACACGCTGGACGACGCCCCGCGCTCGCACCAGGACAAGGACACGTACGAGGGCGGCGCGGGCGACGACGAGATCTTCAGCCGCGACGGGTTGCGCGACACCGTCAAATGCGGGTCGGGCCAGGACGTCGCCAAGGTCGACAGCGCGGACAAGGTCTCGTCCGACTGCGAGCAGGTCATCCGGATCGGCTAGCGACCGGCGACCTCCGCGACGATCTTCAGATCCCTCACGAAGGCCGCCCGCTCCTCCTGACGCGTCTCGTCGTCCGGGGCACGCAGGATCGCCGACGGATGGATCGTGGCCGTGACGAGCGGAGCGAGGTCGGACTCGATCGGCCGCCCGCGCTCCTTCGTCACGCGAAACGACGACCCGAGCAGCGCCTTGCCGGCCGTGGCCCCGAGCAGCACGACGGCCTCCGGCCGCACCACCCGCAGCTCCTCCTCGAGCCACGGCCTGCACGCCTCGACCTCGAAGCGCTTGGGAGTCCTGTGGAGCCGCCGCCGGCCCCGCTCCTCGAAGGCGAAGTGCTTGACCACGTTGGTCAGGTAGACGTCGCGGCGGTCGATGCCTGCCGCCTCGAGCCCGCGATCGAGCTCGCGGCCCGCCGGGCCGACGAACGGTCGCCCCTCGCGGTCCTCGCGGTCCCCCGGCTGCTCGCCCACGAACATCACCCGCGAGCGCTTCAGGCCCTCCCCGAACACCGTCTGCGTCGCCGGGCGCCAGAGGTGGCAGCCGCGGCAGCCGGCGGCGGCCTCGCGCAGCGCCGAGAGCGTGTGCTCATCCGGCAGGAACGGGGTTGCGTCGTTGGGTTCGGTCGCCGGCAGTGTTTGCCCCGGTCGCGATGGGTACCTTGGAGGGGTGACCGAATCTACCCCTACCCAGACCAACCCCGACCAGCGCCTGGAGCGGCTGCTCGACCGCGGCGAGGAGCTCGGCTGCGTCAACCTGTCGGAGCTGAGCGAGATCGTCCAGGAGCTCGACCTCGACGACGAGCAGGCCCAGGAGCTGCACGACCGGATCGAGGCGAGTGGACTCGCCCTCACCGACGACTGCGGCAAGGAGAAGGTCGACCAGACGACCTACGGCAACGGTGAGCTCGCGAGCACGACCACCGACGCGCTCCAGCTGTTCCTCAACGAGGTGAGCCGCCATCCGCTCCTCACCGCCGAGGAGGAGGTCGAGCTGGCCAAGCGGATCGAGCGCGGCGACCTCGCGGCCAAGGAGCGGATGATCAACTCCAACCTCCGGCTCGTCGTCTCGATCGCCAAGAAGTACCAGGGCAACGAGCTGCCCCTCCTCGACCTGATCCAGGAGGGCATCCTCGGCCTCATCCGCGCCGCGGAGAAGTTCGACTGGCGCCGTGGCTACAAGTTCTCGACCTACGCCACCTTCTGGATCCGCGAGTCGATCCAGCGCGGCCTGGCCAACAAGGGCCGCACGATCCGGCTGCCGGTGCACATCGGCCAGCGCGAGCGAAAGGTGGCGCGCGCCGAGCGCGAGCTCGCCGGCAAGCTCGGGCGCGACCCCACCGACGAGGAGGTGGCCGAGGCCGCCGAGCTGACGCTCGCGGAGCTGCACGAGCTCCAGGACGCCGCGCGCACGGTCACGAGCCTCGACCGCCCGGTCGGGACCGAGGAGGACACCGGCCTCGGCGACCTGCTCCCCAGCGAGGGGCCGCAGACCGAGGAGGAGGTCGAGATCTCGCTCCGCGAGGAGGCGCTCCGCAAGGCGATCGCCCAGCTGCCCGACACGGAGCAGCAGGTCGTCAAGCTTCGCTACGGGATCAACGGCGATGCCCCCACGCCGCTGCGCGAGACCGGCCGCCGGCTCGGGCTGTCGGCCGAGGGTGTGCGGAAGATCGAGTCGAAGGCGCTACAGCGGCTGTCGCGTACGCGGGAGCTCGAGGGCCTGAGCGAGGCGGCCTAGCCCGGACGCGTCCCTAGGCCGGACGCGCCGACATTCCCCCTCGGGTGCCCTTCGCTTCGCTCCGGGGAGCCACCCTCGGGTGAACGTCGTCACGCCCGGCTGACTTCCGGCCGAACAGGTGCTCGCCGAGGAACTCGAGCTGGTCGCCCACGACGCGCTCGAAGAGCGGGTCGACGTAGACGTCGAAGTGGCCTCCGGGGTAGTGGCGGACCTCGCTTCGGGGGGCTCGGCGGGCTGATTCCAGGGCGTAGTCGGGTGGCGTGATCGCGTCACCGTCCGCGATGGCGAACAGGATCGGGCAGCGGACGTCGCCGGCCCGCTTGATCGGGCGGTAGACGCACACCTTGAGGGCGATGCGCGCGGCCGTCCTGTTGGGCCAGTCGAGGCCGGGCGGTGTGAGCGCCCGGAAGCCGGGCTCGGCGTCGGGCGTGTTCATCACGGCCGACGAGCCGGGTGGGCCGACCGCGTCGATGTAGTGCGGCGGGCGGCGGACGAGCGCGCGCCACGCGTCGCGCAGGGCCTCGCGAGTCAGGCGGAGGGCGTGGACCTTTCCGAGCCGCAGCAGGTTGCCGAAGCCGTCCGCGAACGGGACCTGAGCCACGACTGCGGCTACCCGCGGGTCGTCTGCGGCCAGGGTGACGACGTGGCCGCCGCCGAACGACGTGCCCCAGAGCGCCAGGCCGTCCGGGTCGATGCCGTCGAGGCCACGCGCGTATGCCACTGCCGCGCGCCAGTCCGCGAGCTGGCGCTTCACGTCGAGCAGCTCCCGCGGCTCGCCGCCGCTCGCGCCGAAGTGGCGGTAGTCGAATACGAGCACCGCCATCCCGGCAGCCG